>UQBS01000041.1 GCA_900539345.1 uncultured Coriobacteriaceae bacterium
TGGTAGAATGCTTTTTTCAATACAAATGGAGGCACCTGCCCGAACATTAGGACAGGTGCCTCCACAAATGATTGGTAGGGCTTTTGTTACAGCCCCTTGACCCATGGGTCAAGCCGGAAATTCGCAGGTCAAAAGGAGTGAAGCATGCAAAACAAGATGGTAAAAAATCTGAGCATGACCAGAAAGGCGTTTATAGCCGTGATGGCCCTTTTGGCTGCTTTCGGACTAAATCTAGATGCGACAAGCGTCGCCCTTGCAAAGACCTATACGTACAACATGAACTTGGACACGGGAACCGCGCAGACCTCAACCGCCACCACGGCTACAAGCGCGGAGCCCAGCCCCAATTCTGATGGATATATTCGCCCCAATATAAGCGAGGCTGGCATCGCGGAAGTCGACGGCGTCACCTTTCCCCTTCCCGATGGCTACACCGAGATGGAGGTTGAAGGCAACGCCTATTTCTTCTGCACCGATACCAATCTCGTCTTTACCTGTCTGCTTGCTACGGGTGAGTACACCGAAAGCGACATCGAGCCCCTGCTTAATGCAAACTCAAGCCTGATTACCCGCAACTATATTATCGACACTGCACCTGTAGCCACAGTAGACGGGCATCAGGTCTACCTGACAGCCTACGAGCCGACTGATGACCCCGGCATTGCAGAAATCCTTATCGCCTGCCTAACTCCAAGTGGGAATATTTTCATCATCTCAGCCTCGGCAGATAATACGGAAGCCTCTGATCAGTTCCTCGATACAGTTCTGGCCGGTCTGCACGTCTCAGATTCAGCAGCACAGAAAGCAACCGAGAATACCGGTAACGAGAATGTGGACGAACGGCCCCTCACCTATTTCAGTGTCGACCGTCTGTTGTGCCTGTGGGGCGACGAAAAAGTCGCCGCCCTCAAAGCCCTCAGCAGCACCAGCAGCGCGGAACTCCCCGACAACTGGAGCTTTACGCCCGCAAACGCCCGGTTCAGCGAAAATATAACCTTTACCCGCGATGTAAGTGTGTCTGTTTCCTTAAGTGGATCACTTGGCGCCACCGGACAATATCACCCGGACATGGCCACCGCTATCCCCTTGGCAGGCTACGACTTTATCCATGCCGACAGCTCACGCGTCGCTGTTACTCCGGGACTTGACCAACGCGCCGCTCTCGACGAGATTGTCGCGGCGGCAGGACTCACGGATAAGTTTACCGAAACCGTCGCTGCACCGATTTTTGGCGACGGCCAGCGCCTCACGTATTACGGCAAGTGCGATCTACTCGGCATAGAGGGCGTGTGGTCCGTCAGTATCTACCCCTCATATGACTTCGACACCAAGCAGACAATTCCCGATAGCTACGAAGTGGTGGCAGTTGCTTCCACCCTGCCCGCCCGCAACGGAACCCCTGCTACATACGAAGAGCTTCAGACCCTTCTCGATGATCCCGCAAATCAAGGCGTACTCGGCATCAATAGGGACTAATCGCATTACAGGCCGTGCTTCATGTATGCCGCTCGCCCTGTTTACTTGCCGAGCAGCATGCCGAACTTCGCAAAAAACAACGTTTCTGGAAAGGATTGCATCATGAGTGTCTCAATCACACGAAGAAGCATGATTGCAGGATGCCTTGCCGGGCTCATGGCCTGCGGCTTGGGCGCAACAAATCCTCTTGAGGCCATGGCGGCCCAAGACACCTCCGCAACAGACGATCCTAAGGTCTCCGGCGGAAAAGGGATTCCTGCAACCAACGTTGCAGCCGTTGAGTCATACGCACTGCTGCCCGAAGGTGCGTTGGACAAAGAGATGCGCACCTACCTCCAGCTTCTCGATATCGCGTTTGGCCAGACTGGCTTTGACAAGACCGCCGAGCCCACAGGGCGCTTTACCCTTGAGAACTGCAATGTCGCTGGAAAGCTGACCAGCAAGATTGAAGCCTGGTATGACGACACCAGCGAGGAAGCGCGAGCCACTCGCATCAACGCGGTCATACCGTTGAAGTGGGGTGTCGGCGATGTGCTGACCAAAGAGGTCTGTGAGGCCTTCTCCCAATCCTTTGGGCTTGCTGACCTGCAATACACCTCCAAAGGTACCGATGCAATCAACTGTTCCATCAAAATTGATGGAGTCGGACTTGTTCTGGACGTCATCAACAGCAAGAAGGCAGTGTACGTTGAGATTACGCCCAGTCCCGACCATGCCCCTCTCGCCCTGGGCGTGGATAAGACGGAGCTGTCCAACCTCACAAACTGGACGTGGAGCATTGACCCGAACTCCTATACGCCTGATTCATACGCAAACGTGGTGGCGCTTATCGAGCCTGGCGGAGTTGTCGATAACGCCCTCAACAACCCCGACGCAACGGCTGTCGAGGTTTTTGACGCGATGCATCAGCTTCGTACAGCAGACGACAAGCTCGTTCTCTCCCCGATAAACGGCGAGATGCTTTCAGGCAACCATACGGGTTATCTGCAGTTCAACTCTCTCTCGCTCACCATACCGGAGTATTACTCTTGCGTCGATTTCGGCTATGACACTTCCGACCTGCCCGTGCGGGGCACATATACAACCGACAATCTCGGGGTAATACTGCTTGGCTTTTCTTCGGTGGAATTCGCATCCCAAGCAAATGTCAAAGCATTCACCGAGCAGCTGCTGGGCAGCTCCACCGCGTACTATACCCAGGCATACAACAACGGCCACGGTTTTGCCGTGACGACGAATGCCCTGGGAACGCCCGTTTACACGAATGGATACGACGCCGGAATCAACGGACAATCCGTAAGCGCCATAACCATTGGTCTGCATGGTGCAAACAATGAATTCATCCTTGCGGTGGGCTTCATCTACAACCCCTATGATGGCGGAGCCGGCTTTAGCGAGTTTGAAGCCCTCTATGACACTATGGCTGGCGGCATGATGGTCTAAAAGGGGTCCGCGAATGCCCCGCGAGATGCATGTCGAGCGAGCGAACCCCATCTCGCCCCACTGTGCCGCCGAGTACTTTTCAGGTGCGCCTGAAAAGATATGTGTACACATTGTGATAGGACTTGCGTAAAGGAGCGCTTTCCTTCAATATATCCCCTCGCACAAGCGGACTTGGCTCAGTTGGTAGAGCACAACCTTGCCAAGGTTGGGGTCGCGGGTTCGAGTCCCGTAGTCCGCTCCAGTGAATCTTCAAGCGCCGTCTCACCTGGTGAGGCGGCGCTTTTCCGTTATGGTCACCCGGCGCACGCACGAAAAGGCCCGGGCGGCCAAGCTCGCAAGGCAAGCTGGCCGCCCGGGCTACGCGGACGCTATGTCAATCCCACAGGCGTCTTGGGAAACCCCTGGTGCTTCGCTGCTACTTCGTCACCATGACGGAGATTTCTTCCTTGATGGTGTTGTAGTTCTCGTCCCAGGCGCTGATCTCGGCGACGTATTCGCCCTCGCCCTCGTCGTAGAAGTACACGTAGAGGTCGTTGGTAGCACCGGCGCGCATGTTCGCGGCGTTCTCAATCGAGTCGTCGAAGTACCAGCCAGCAGCCGACGTGCTGCCACTGCCCTGGGCCACGCCACGAGGACCATAGAGCGTGATGTTGAGGGTCCAGAACGGGGAGGCAGACTCGGACTTCAGGTTCTTCAGCGTGACGGGCACACCGATGGCCTCCTTGCCGTTGACGGACTCGTCGTAGCTCTCAACGGTCGCATGCACAAAGGTTGCAGGGTCGGTGCTTGCGGTGATCTCCCAGCCAGGCACCTCGAAGGTCACGCTGGCGCCGTCAGCCGGGGTGGCAGGCTCGGGCTTTGCGGGCTCGGGCGTGGGCTCAGCGGCAGGCTCGGCCGTATCCGGGGCAGAGGGATCGGAGCCGACCATGCCCGGGCCGTCGAGCATGAACACCTCTTCCTCGCCTGCGAGCATCAGGCTGCGGCCCGTCTGCTCGAGCGCCCAAATCTCGTCCTCTGCGACATCGGCACCCCAAACGGCGGTTACGACGGCGCTCTTCTCGGGGGTGCACAGGGCCAGTATGTACCCGCCAACCTCACGCTGTATGCCGTCGGTGCCCGCGAAGTCCACGTATATCGCCTGGGCGCCGTCGAGCTCATAGCGGCGAACGGTACCGACCTCGATGTCCTCCTCATCGGAGCCGAAGAAGGCCTCAGGGTTGGCCGCAAGCTCATCGAGCTCAGCAGACTCATCCGCATCGGATACCTGAACCTGGACGAAACTCTCGAAATCCTCGGTCATGTAGGCAACCGACATGCTGTCGGGGTCCTCCATGGTCTGCCAGGCCTCGCTGACCTGGAAAGTCACGCCATAGGCGCTCGCGGTCTTGAGGGAAAGGACCGAAGACGCGACCTCGGTGGCGCCGGTGGGCTCGGCCGGGGCGGCGGTGGTCGTCTCGGCAAAGGCGAGCTGCCCAAAGCCAAGGGTGAAGAGCAGGGTACCGGCGAGGACGACGCTGCCGATTCGTTTGCTAGTACGCATGGTGGCCTCCTTGTTTGCTGCGGCGCTTTGACGCAGCTGCCGCGCGGACCTCCGCAGCGGCTCACGTCCCGACCTCGTCGCGGGCGCCTTGCTTCCATAGTCATAGTACGGCACACCCCCTTGTGCAAACAGCACCTTGTGTCCCATAAAACCCGCGCCCACTCGACCGCGCGGCTTCACTTCTAGTAGGATGACTTCGACACATGCGACAGTTCGGCGCAGCCGTGCGCCGCAGAACGGGTAGGCACACATGCCGCACATTCCGGAGGGGGCCGATGACCGGGAAAAACAGAGAGCCGCGTCAAGACGCCCTCGACGCGCGCGCAAACCACGCAAGCGTCATCGGCATGGCGCTCGCGCTGGTGGTCATAGCCGGCGTTGCGCTCATCCAGGCGTTTTCGGTTGCAGCGCCGGCGGATGTGGGGATTCCCTCAGTACGCAGCTGGTATCGCGCCATGCTCTCGATTGGCGTGGGGGCAGCGCTGGCCGCATGGGCGCCCTGGGTGCGTCGCCGTTGCTCAGACGCCGCCATCGCGCGCAACCTGTGCATAGCCGCCGGGCTCCTTGCGGCCTGGATCTTGTTGGTGCTGGTGAAATACGACACGAACAGCCCAGAGGCCGCGAGCTTCATGTGGTATTGCTACTACATCCCCATGCTCAGCGTGCCCTCGCTGGGACTCTTCAGCATCATTCGCGCCGCCGCGCTCGACGCCACGCCCGCCACGCGCATGCTTCGCCGCTGTGTGATTGCCGTCGATGCGGCCCTCATCCTGGTTGTGCTCACCAACAGCCTCCATTTCCAGGTGTTCCAGTTCGACCTCGCCGACCCAAAGTGGTCGAGCAACTACGCGTACGGCCTTGGCTACTGGGCCGTTATGGTGTGGACCGCAGGCAAGGTCATCGCCTTCTTCGTCGTCGCCTACCTGGCAGGCAGCCGCCGCCTGCGCAGGCTGCTCCCGCTTGTGGGAGCCGTCCTAGGCGTGGGGTCCGTCTACTGTGCGCTCTACATCCTCGAGGTCGAGGCGGTACGCGCCACCAACCTCGCGCTCGTGTACTCCATCGTGGCTCTCGTCGCGTTCGAAACATGCCTGGCCACAGGCCTTTTCCCCTCGTATCGCGACTACAGCGAGGCATTTCGACGCCTACCGCTCGACCTCAAGGTGCTCGGGCACGACGGGCGCGTGGCCTTCGCAACCGACGCGGCGCTGCCCCTGCCCCCCTCGGTGCGGCAGGAGGTCGTGCGCTTCGCACAGCGCACGCAGACCCAGCAAACGATGTTTCGCGTCAACGACTGTCCCCATCGCGTGTTTGCCGCCTATCGGCTGTCGGGCGGCGTGGCGCTGTTCTCAGCCGACGTCAGCGATTCCGACGCGCGCAACCGCCAGCTTGAGCAGCGCAAAAACGAGCTCGCCTCCTACAACGAGCTGCTCGAACGCAACCTCACGGTGCAGCGTCGCCTCCATGCCCAGCAGGCCGAGAGCGCCCTGGCCGACGAGGTCGAGCGCAGCCTGGCAAACGCTCTCGTCCACATGGGCGGGCTTCTCGACATGCTGAGGGAATGCGACAGCGCAGGTGAATCGGCCAGTCCGCTCTCCCCCGAGGGTCTGCATCGCACGTCGCTGCTGGCGCAGCTGCGGGTGCTCCTCGCCTACTGCAAGCGCAAGGGCGCCCTCGTCCTGGGCGAGCAAGAAGGCCGGCCCCTGGGCACCGAGGCCCTCGGGCTCATGGCGGCCGAGCTCGGCGCCGACCTGCGGGCGGCGGGCGTGCCGTGCCTGTGCATGACCAACCTCGAGCGTCCCGTGAGCGCCCCCGTGGCGAGTGCTCTCTTCGACTGCCTGCATGCGTGCGCCATGGCCTGTGCGGCCCGCTGCGAGGCCTCGGCGCTCTTTGTGATCGGGGAGGCCCCAACGGGGGCGGCCATCGAGGTACGTGTGTCGCTTGAGATGAGCGAGGAAGGTCGCGCGCGCAGCCAGGCCTTCGACCCCGACGAGCTCGCCCGCTCCCTGCGGCAGGCCGCACCATGCGTGCTGAGCGCCGAGGTGACCAGCGAGGACGATTCCCTCAACGCGATCATCCTCCTTGAGAGGAGGCTGCCATAATGCCCTTCGACGTGCTGCTGCACCCCGCCGCCGCCCTCGCGCTCGAGGCGGCCTTCTTCCTCATCGCCATGGCCCAGACCCTGCACGTGTCGCGCCTCATATGCTGGCGCGTCACACCGCGTGTGGCCGTCGTGTACGAATGCGGCCTCATCGGCCACGCGTTTCTGGGATTCTGCGCGGCCCGTAGTGTCATGCAGGGCTTCCCCCCGGGGCTTGAGCAACCAATGAGGGCACTTGCCTGGGTGACGTATTTCGGCGTGCTTGCCTTTGGCATATACCTGTTCGTCCACATACCGCGCCATCGCCTGCGGTTCATCGTCGAGGCAGTGTGCGCCTGCTGTATGCTTCCGTTCGCCCTGGACGCCCTCGGTGTGTGGTGGGGATGGGCCGTGACGATCGACGCCGCCGTCTTTGCAAGCCATGCCGCTTGCGCCCTCGTCAACGACAGGCTCCTGCGCGCGGCGACGCCTGCGCGTGACACCATGGCGCAGGCAGTGCACACGCTGCCGGTGGGCGTGCTGTGCACGGGAGCCGACGGGCGCGTACTCTTCACGAACGACACCATGCGGTCGTGCCTGGCAGCGCTGGGTCTGCCCTGCGACCTGGCAGACCTGAGCGGAATCGAGCGCAACCTGAAGGAGCGCGTGCAACGCGGGGAAGGCGGCGGCGCAGTGCTTACCGAGGGACTTCGCCTGCAGGTGGGGCCGGACAAGACCTGCCTGTTCCAGTTTGGCACGATCCAGCTGCACGGACAGCCCTGTCGCTGGATCGTCGCCCTCGATGTCACCGAGCAAGCACGTGCCTCCGACCAGCTCGAACAGGCCGCCGATGCCCTTGAGCAGGCAGGCATCGAGCTGCGCGCCTCACTCGCCGACGTCCACGAGGTCGCGCGCAACGAGGCCTTCACCGTCATGCGCTCCAAGGTGCACGACGTGATTGGGCAGCGCCTCTCCATCCTTCACCGCTATCTGGAGGACGGGGCCGACAGCCAGGCGTTCGAGCAGGTCGCGCAGCTCATCGAGGGCATCTCGGAAGAGCTGCACGCGGCGAAGGGACCCGATGCCGCCACCGAGCTTGCGGCCGTGGTGGAGGCGTTCTCGCTCGTAGGCGTCGAGGTCCACGCCCAAGGCGAGCTGCCCGACGACGCGGCTGTGGCTGGCCTCTTCACCCAGGTGATCCGCGAGTGTGCCACCAACGCAGTGCGCCATGCGCGCGCCCACCATGTGTGGGTGGCCTTCGGCTCGCACGGCGACATTGTGCAGACAGACCAGGTAGCACGCGGTGCAACCGACCAAAACCCTGTTGCCCCAAAGCGGTGCGTCTGGTATATCCTTGGTGTGTCAAATGACGGCGCACCGTGCACGAAGACCATCGTGCCGGGCGGCGGCCTTACGGGCATGCGCGCGGCGTGTGAGGCGCTGGGCGCGACGTTCGAGGTCGAGGCGGGGCCGCCGTTCATGGTTCGCGTAAGCGCGCCCGTCGTGGCCGGCAACGGCGGCGATGGTGGCAGTGGCGACGGCGGCATGGCAGACGACAGCCCCTGCGGGGCAAACGATACGCACGAGATTTGAGAGGTACCGCAATGAGGGTTGTTATCGTCGAAGACCAAGCGATGCTGCGCGACTCCCTCGCGCTCGCCATCGACGCCCAAGACGACATGCAGGTGGTGGGCAAGACGCCCGACGCCGAGCAGGCGCTCGACCTGGTGCGTCGCCAAAGCGCCGACCTCGTCCTTATGGACGTATGCACACAGGGCGGCCGCAGCGGCATCACAGCCACGCGCGCCATCAAGGAGGCCCTGCCCGATGTGCGCGTCGTGGTGATGACCGGCCTGCCCGAGGTGACCTTCGCCGAACAGGCACGCGCTGCGGGCGCCGACAGCTTCGTCTACAAGAACATCGGCACGGCGGAGCTGCTGGGCGTCATGCGCGCAACCTGCGAGGGCTATGCGACCTTCCCGCGCGGGGCGGGCGCGACTCCCACCGGCATCGACTCCCTCAACGAGACGGAGATGGACATCCTGCGCCTCGTGTGCGAGGCAAAGAGCCGCAAGGAGATTGCCGCCGAACTGTGCCTGTCGGAAGGCACCGTGAAGCGCCACGTCTCCGAGATTCTGGCCAAGACCGGCTACGACTCCATCCTGCGCCTGGCCGTGAACGCCGTGGCCGATGGCAGCATCGTCCCAAACCTCAAGCACTAGCAGGAGAAACGCTACAGATGCAAGGCGACCCTCGACGCGATGCCCAAAGGCTTGGGCGCAGGCGTAAGACAAGCGCAGGGTTACACAAGCAAACGCGCAAGGTTAAAGACCGCCAGCCCCCTCTGAAAACGCGGGCCACAGGCAGTGCATCTTTACCGCTTGTACAAAACTACTAGCATCGCCCCGCCAGCAAAAAGCCCGCATGGGAAGGACCGGTTTATTGGCCACTTCCCATGCGGGCTTTGTCGTGTGGGCGACAGACCAGGCAGTTTATCTGCCGCCACCCGCAATACTTCTAAGAAACCGATGAGCACCTGGGCCGCACAGCGCTTCCCCATTGCGGCGTCGCGGGCAGAAAACGCGTTCGATGAGGCCGGTTGGGCTTACCACCGCCCGGCCATTACTTGGCCGTTACGGCCTCTCGTGGCCGCAGGAGGGGCAGAACCTCTCCGTGCAGCGCGCCCCACACGCCGGGCAGAACCACGCGGCACCCTCGGCTGCGCCGGGTACGCGCCCGGGAACCTGAGGCTGGGGCGGCACCGCGCTGCGGCCACCGGACCTGGGTGCAGAGGCAGCTGCCTGGGGCGCTGGGGCAGCATAGCCGCCGGACACGGGCATGCGGTCTGCACCCTGGAGCGGAACGGAAGCGGCCACCGGATAGCCTGGATTCACCGTACCAGCCACGTAACCCACGCCCTGGGGCGGCATCGGGACAGCCGTGCCATGCCCTGGGGCAGAGCCCCCACCCTGGGGCGGCATCGGCGGACGTGCCCCGGGGACACCGGGTGCGACACGGGCGGCCGTGGCCATCCTCATGGCAGCGTTGGCAGCCGCCTCGTTGCGGCGCTCGGCGTCGATGTCGGCCAGGCGCATGCCAAACACGCCGTTTGCGTCGAGTCCCTCATGGGCGTCTTCCCAAATGCTGGCGAGCGCGTCACGGATGCCATCGGCCTCGCGCACGGCGGCGCGGTAGGCGTCGGAGACGCGACTCTCAAGGCGCGCGTCGTTGGTCTTGAAGGCAATCTCGTCGAAGTAGGGGCTGTTGACGTTCACGACGACCCACACGTCGTACTCGATCTCGTAGCGCGGTGGGTCGTAGCGCGCCGTGGTGCCGTCGGGCTTCTTCTCGCGCAGCTCGGTCTTGAACTCGCGAACCTCTGCCGCACAGCCCGTGACCTGGTCGAATGCAATCACGTCGGGGTTCACGTCGCGCCAGCGCGAAGAGGCCGTCACGATAATGGCCCCCGCGTTGTCGTCGATGAGCACCTTCGTGCGGGCGCCCAGCGTGCGGGTGGGGTTGAACGCGGCCACGCGGCCCTCGTTCTCCGCGCGGTAAAGGAGCTGCTCGCGAATCTGCTCCACCGTGCTCTGCCGGCGCTCGTCAAAAAGCGGGGAGAGCTTGGCGGCGCACTCCTTGCACAGGTTGCCGTCGGCGAGCTTGCGGTTCCCCATGAGGCCAATCTCGCCGCCGCATATGTCACAGCACTTTTTCTCAAACAGCTTGTCGAGGAAGCCCATAGTCAGATCCCTTCACCTCGCAGTCGGATTCCCTGTTGTCTCCCATATTCTCACGAGCCTGCCCGCGCACCCAGCACCCTGCGGCCCGAAGCGCCCCGTCGCACCGCGCCACATGTCCCATTGCAATGCGCCCCTCGCCATACGTTTCCCGCCCCTCGCATGCTCCCCTGACGCGAAAACGCCAAAAGTATGCGTTATAACTCCCCGAGAGACTGAAGACAGGGCCACGGTCAAAATGAGCAAGGCATCTACCTGCGGAAATGCAAACGCCGATTTTCGCTGCGGCATCGCAAACGAGTTATTACGCATACTTTTGCGACTTTTGGGACATGGCGCATCCCCAGGCGGTCCGCACTGGCTCGCCGGTGGCCCAATCCACCAAAAAAAGCGCCGACCGCGCCCCGGGTGCCACCGGAAACGCGGCCGACGCATGCTGCCGTCGCAATCGTTGTCGGTTGGGCTACGTTATTTGCCCTCGTCAGCTGAGGGGTAGTAGAAGTACACCGTGTAGCCGCGCAGGCGCAGGATGTCTGCGGCACGGCGCGAGATGGCGTTGCCCCAGGCGTGCTGGCTGCGCTTGCGATGCGGGAACTGCTCGTAGTGGTCCTGGTTCTTGTAGTAGGGGATCTCCACGATCCAGGGGTCGCGACCTGCGGCGCGGCGCTCGGCAGCATGGGCGGCAGCCTGGGCAACCGTGCCTTCCACGAGCTCGGCCACGCGACGCTCATGGTCGACAACGAGCTCCTGGAGCTGCTCCCACACGTAATCCGGCGGTTCCTCCCAACCGATCTGCTCCCAGCGCTTGATGGTGCGCACGGTCACATCGAGCATGTTGGCCAGATCGATCTGGTTGATGCCGATGGCCTCGCGCACCGCCTTGAGGTCGGCCTTCTCCCCACCGATCGCAATGATGTGGAACGGGTTGACCTTGGAGGGGTCGGGGCCGTCGAGCAGGGTGCCGGCGTTCTCGGTGGCATCTGCCATGGCATTCACTCCTTACGCGTCGCAAACGTCTTAAAACCGCACGTCATGGTACAACATTTGCCGCTCGGGAATGGCAGGGGCGGGCATAAAAACGCTGCCTGCATGCATGCCGCGCGAGGCCCCACCGCCGTCGGTGTACCATTGACCCGAGACACCCGCCTTTCCCTGGAGGATTCGTCATGAAAGACATCGTCATCGCAACCGACAACACGTTCGGCATTCCCGCCGGAGAGATAGACGACGGCCTGGCCCTGCTCTATCTGCTAGGATGCCAAGACCGCGTTTGCGTGCGTGCCATCTGCACCACGCACGGCAACGCATCCACCGAGCTGACGAACCGCGCCACGCACGTGCTCGCCCACGCGCTGCACCCCCTGCTCGACGATGTGCCCATTCTGCGCGGTGCCGACGCCCCTCGCTACGGCATGCCCAGCACGGCCGACCGCGAGCCCAGCGCCGCCGCGCGCCTCATCGCCAAGTCCTCGGGCAGCAACGCATGCCTGCTGTCGCTTGGCGCTACCACCGACCTGGCCGCCGCCGAGACCCTGCGTCCCGGCGCCCTTGCCGGCTACGCAAGCGTCGCGCTCATGGGCGGCACCACCTCGACCCTCGTCGTAGGCGGACGCATCATGAACGAGCTCAACTTCTCCGTGGACGGCATGGCGACGTATCGCCTCTTCTCCACCGCCTCGGCTAACCAGGGACCGCGCTCGCGCATCCTGCTGGCAGACGCCTGGAACTGTATGCCGCTCATCTTCAACGGCGAGGAGCTCCTCACCCGCCTCGCAAGCCCGGGCATGCCGGGCGCCGAGTTCCTGCGCCAGATGTGCCTGCCCTGGTTTGAGCGCGGGCAGCGCAGGTGGAACACCTACGGATTCGTAGTCTGGGACGTGCTGGCCGCCATGGCGCTGGCCGAGCCCGAGCTTGTGGATCTCGTGCCCTACGACGTCGCCCTCAACGAGCGCCTGCTCAACATCGGCTACATGGAGAAGGCCGCCCCTGGAGTTCCCGCCGCGCACGTCAACCTGGTTGCGCCCAAGGACCCAGCGCAGGCAATGGAGCACATCTACCAGGCATGGGAGCGCGCACTGGCGCAGCTGGCGTAGCGCTCGCACGCTGCGGTCCCGCATGCCGTAGCAACCCCGCATGCCGCACTGACCCCGCTCGGCCGTGTCGGCCGCCTCCTCGCACGCAAAAGCCCCGCCTCACGGCTGCGATTCCGTGGAGCGGGGCTTGCATGCGGGCGTTGGGTTATTGGCGTGCGGTCTTACTTCTCGACGGTGTAGCCGGCCTCTTCCCAGGCCTTCATGCCACCCTCGAGGGTGTAGACGTTGTCCATGTTGGCGCCAAGCACGGCCAGGGAGTTGGTGGCGCACTGGGCGTAACGCTTGCCGGAGTAACAAACCAGGACGATCTTCTGATCGGCGCCGGAGATGTTGCCGCACTGGGCGAGCATGGAGGCAGCCATGGTCTCAACGCCAGCCTGGGCGTCGCCCTCCTTGGCAGCGTCCATGTCGGCGCTGATGGAACCGGCGATGTGGCCGGCCTCGAAGTCAGCGGCCTTGCGCACGTCGACGACCAGGTAGGTGCCATCGGCAAGGGCGGCCTCGAGGTCAGCGGGGGCGAGCTGAGCCATCTCGACGTCCTTCACCTCGGCGTTGGAAGCAACCTGAGCGCCGGGGAAAGCCTCGTCCCAAGCCTTCATGCCACCCTCGAGGGTATAAACGTTGTCCATGTTGGCGCCAAGAGCAGCCAGGACGTTGGTGCCGGCCTGAGCGTAGCGCTTGCCGGAGTAGCAGACCAGGACGATCTTCTGGTCAACCTTGGCCGGGTCGCCCAGAGTAGCCTTCATGTTGGCGATGCCGGACTCATTGTCGCCGTCCTTGGCGGCGTCCATGTCGGCGTTCACAGCGCCGGGGATGTGGCCGGCCTCGAAGTCGGCAGCCTTGCGCACGTCGAGCACGAGGTACTCGGAGTTGGCGATGTTGTCCTTCAGGTCGGCGGTCGAAATGTAGGACATCTCGACTTCCTTGACCTCCACGGCAGCAGCGTCGCCGCCGGTCGTGGTCGTGCTGGGGGCGGGGTCGTTTCCGCAGCCAACCAGGCCAGCGGACAGGACCACAGCGACGAGACCGGAGAGCAGGAGCGCCTTCTTCTTCATGTACATAACCTCCAATAAACGGGGACTACAAGGAACCGAACGGGTAGTGCGAACATATCTGTGAAAAACGAGGACAATCCCACCGCGGCAACTATCTGGCGTGCGAACATGCGATGCGGCCGACGTACCGGCCGACAGCTGCGCTGCAAGTACTGCAGCACGACCATACCTCACCTGGTCATCGCGCCTCACGCAGCGCGATCGTTATGCTGGCCGGCATGACACCACGTGCAACGCTGCACGTGCGCCAATCTAGCCGACGCGCAGCACACCATGCGGTGCAGGTAATATGCCGGCCAGCAACCGCACCGCGCACAGCGCGACCGTCATGCCAACCGACGCACGGCAGAACGCGCGCCTGGCTCGATATATATATGTACAGCGATGATTTTGCCTCGCAAAAACGGCTTCCCGCACAACATAGGAACACATGGCCAGGTCACCCGTGGGTGCACCCGTCGCAGAATGGCCAAGCCGTCTTTCGCAGAATGAAAGCGGCACACACTTTAGCCCCCCGGCGGCAAAACGTCAAAAGCAAACCCCTCACATTGGGTGAACGGCACCGCTCACCACAGCTGAATCACATCTGAAACATGGCACAAGCCGACACGGCTGCTACAATGACAACATTCTGCATCCGGCTCCAGGCAAAACGGGGCCGCTCAATTTTCCAGACGGCCATTCTGCGTGGCCGCCGGCGGTGCGCTTGAACATACACGCCCCTCGCGTGCGTACATGCGCTCCCATTGTGCCAGCCGCCCGTGACAAGATGCCTTGTGGGCTCCAAGCCTCTTGTGCATACGCACACCGGTCGCCTTGACCGACACGACTTCTTCCATTGCTGGCATAAGCGGATCGCATCTACACGCACGTCGATTGCACGACAGCCCGGTCTCGCGCTTATCCTTCACCAGTCAAACGTCTCACGCATGCGCATGCAAATTGCGAGACTCCCGAGGCCATTGCGTCTTGTTCGAACACCCCGCACGTGCTTGCGCGTCATTCGCGTTCGCATCGGAACAGCCCCGGCGTCATTTGTCCAAGCATCTCGCACATGCGCGCGCCAGTCTCGCGCCGGAATCATCAGCCGCCTGGCGTCCGTATGGCATATACATATAGGCATACATGCATATGTGCACATGCCTCACACTCACACGTTCCCGGTTCGTTTCTTCAACCCGCACCACTCCAACCGAAAGGATCCGCCCGTGCTTTCCTCCAAGCTCTCCCGCCGCTCATTTGTGCAGCTGGCCGGTGCCACCGCGCTCGTCGCCGCTTCCGGTGCCGCCCTTCCCTCCAACGCCTTCGGCAAGGAGGCCGCCGACTGGGACGCCATCGTCGAGAAGGCCCGTGGCAGCAAGGTTGCCTGGTACGGCTGGGGCGGCAGCGCCCCGCGCAACGAGCTCATCACCAACACCCTCGCCCCGCGTCTCAAGGAGAAGTACGACATCGAGCTCGAGCTCGTGGGCATGGACATCAACAACATCCTGACCCAGCTCTCCGGCGAGTTCCAGGCCGGTCTCACCGAAGACGGCGGCAGCATCGACTTCATCTGGATCAACGGCGAGAACTTCGCGAGCGCCAAGGCCAACGGCTACCTGTGGGGCCCGTTCGCCCAGGACCTGCCCAACGTGCAGAACTACGTGGACTCCGAGGCCGCCGACATCGCCTACGACTTCGGCACCCCGGTCGAGGGATACGAGGCCCCCTACGGCAAGGCGCAGATGGTGTTCTGGGTGGACAACGCCCAGGTGCCCGAGACCGAGACGCCCATCGACCCCGAGACCTTCCTGCAGTTCTGCCAGGACCATCCCGGCATGGTGACCTACCCTGAGCCCGGCGACTTCACCGGCACCGCGATCATCTCCTGCCTCATCGCCGGCGTCGTGGGCAAGGAGGAATTCGAGAAGCTCGCCACGATGACCGAGCCCAGCATCGACGAGGTGCGCGCCATCGTCGCCCCCGGCATGGAGTACCTGCGCTCGCTCAACCCCTACCTCTGGAAGCAGGGCAAGACCTTCCCCGCCGACTCCACCACCGCCCACCAGATGTACGCCGACGGCGAGCTGATCATGGACGCTGGCTACGGCGAGCCCCAGACCAACGTGGACAATGGCCTGCTTCCCGCCACGACCAGGTCGTTCGTGCTTGAGACGGGCACCGTGGGCAACACCAACTTCATGGCCATCGCCGCCAACGCCCCCCACAAGGAGGCCGCCATGGTCGCGATCAACGAGGTCCTGAGCCCCGACTACCAGCTCACCCGCTACGAGGTACTGGGCAACATCACCGTGCTCGACCTCGACAAGCTCTCCGAGGAGGACCGCGCCGCCTTCGACGCCGTCGAGCTCGGCAGCGCCCAGCTGCCCCTCGACGTGAAGCTCGAGCACGCCGTCGCCGAGGCCTGCGGCCCGGTCATCCCCCTGCTTGAGCAGATCTGGCACGACGAAGTGCCCGGCAAGTAGGCCGCATCCATGAGCCTTTTGCCAAGGAAGGCACGCAGCCGCGTCGCCCCCTATCTGCTTGCCCTGCCGGCGGCGCTTCTTGCCTGCGCGTTTGTCTTTGGCGTGGCAAACGGGGTCGCCCAGGGATTCGGCATCATGCCGTTCCTGGACATGCACACCCCCACGCTTGAGTATTACGAGCAGGTCTTCGCGCGCGAGGACCTGCTCTCTTCGCTGCTCTACAGCCTCTACCTCGCGCTCGCCTCGTCGCTCATCGCGCTCGTGGGCGGCGTGGCCCTGTCATACATGCTGGTCAAGGCCAAAGCGGGCCGCATTGCACGGCTGGCAGCCCTGCAGATTCCCATCATAACGATGCACGCCCTGGTGGCCATGGCCGTCATGTTCGCGTTCTCCGGGTCGGGCCTGGCCGCGCGGCTTTTACACCTGGTGGGCCTCGTCGCCACGCCGAGCGACTTCCCGAGCGCGACCGGTGCAACCTCGGGATGGGGCATCATCCTCGTGTACATCTGGAAAGAAATCCCCTACCTGGCCTTTTGCACCGTCTCGCTCATGGGGCACATCTCAGACAGCCTGGGCGAGGCGGCTCGCACCTGCGGCGCAAGCGCCCGTCAGACCTTCTTGCAGGTGACGCTGCCGCTCTGCGCGGGCGCCATCCTGCGCGCCTTCCTCGTGGTGTTCGTCTTTGCGCTGGGCAGCTACGAGGTGCCGTTCCTGCTGGGACCCACCGCGCCCAAGACCCTGCCGGTCCTGGCCTTCATCGAGTTCCAGGACCCCGACATCGTGAACCGCTGCTACTCCATGGCGCTCAACGGGACCACGACGCTTCTGTGCTCGCTGGCCGCAATCGCCTACTTCGCGAGCATCGCGCTGCGCGACCACAGGCAGGCAGGCGGTGCCCATGTGTAGCAAGAAGAAGCAGGGGCAGGCTTGCGGCAAGGGAACCTTCTGGGCCCGCATCTACCTGGTCGTTCACCTGGTGCTGGTGCTCATCCCCATCGCCATTGTGGCAACCTGGTCGGTCTCGGCCGCCTGGCCCTGGCCGAGCCTGGTGCCCGCAAGCCTCACCACGCGCGGCTTTGAGACCGTGCTCGCCGACTCCTCGACGGGCCTGGGGAGCCTGTGGCTCTCCATCGGCATAGCCATCGCATGCGCGGCCTTCACCACCTGCGTGGCAACCCTGGGTGCACGCGCCATCTGCCTGCACACATGGAGGGGACGGCGGCTCTTTGAGTTCGCCACGATGCTGCCCTTCCTCATCCCGGGAACCGTCTTTGCCATGGGCGTGCAGGTGGCCTTCATCCGGCTGGGCCTGGCGCGCAGCGTGGGCGGCGTGATTCTCGCGCACAGCATCGTGGCGCTGCCCTACGCGATGAGCATCATGTGCGACGTCACGCGCGCGGCGGGCCGGCGGATGGAAGAGGCGTCTCTCACCTGCGGGGCGGGACGGCTCTCCACGCTTGTGCACGCGACACTGCCCGGCCTTGCGCCCGGCATCGCATCGTCGCTGCTCATGTGCTATATCCTGTCGTTCTCGCAGTATTTTCTCACCCTGCTCATCGGAGGCGGCACGGTGCGCACCTTCGCGCTTGTGCTCTTCCCGTACCTGGGAGGTGGCGACCGCACGATCGCCGGCGCCTACGGTATCGTCTTCATCGCCGTCACCCTGACGGTCTTCCTCGTCTTTGAGCTGCTCATCCACAAGCTGCGCGCGGTCGAGGAGACCGCGTATTACGAAAGCTGACACGCCATGCGCATCGACTTCGACCACGTCTGCCTCGCCGTGAAGGGCACGCCGCTGCTGCGCGACGTGACCCTGAGCGTGCCCGACCGCGCGTTCGTCTCCATTCTGGGCGAGAGCGGCGCAGGCAAGACCACGCTGCTGCGCGTGGCAAACGGCCTGGCCGTGCACGACGAGGGGCGCATCCTGTTTGACGGGGCGGCCGTGGACGATCTGCCCGCCAACAAGCGCGGGGTCTCGATGGTGTTCCAGGACGCGCGGCTCTTCCCCAACATGTCAGTGCTCGACAACGTGGCGTTCCCACTCAAGGTACGCGGCGTGGGCAAGGAGGTGCGGCGCGCGCAAGCCCAGCGCATGCTAGAGAACGTGCAGCTCGCGGGTTTGGGAGCGCGACGAACGCATGAGATTTCAGGCGGTCAGCGCCAGCGTGTGGCCCTTGCGCGCGCACTGGTGGCAAACCCGCGCGCGGTCCTCATGGACGAGCCGTTCAGCGCCCTCGACGAGTCGCTGCGCGAGGACATGCGCGCACTCGTACTGTCGCTGCACGAGTCGCTCGACCTCACGGTCCTCATGGTCACGCACGACCCAGTGGAGGCCATCACCATGAGCGACCAGGTCGTGTGCATGGCTCACGGCGCAATCGAGCAGGTGGGAATGGGCGCCGACATCCTCCTGCACCCCGCCGCCGACTCCGTGCGCAGGCTGTTCAAGGATACGGTCGCCATCGAGGGCACCGTTGCGGGCGGCGAGTTCGGCGCGCGCAAGCTCCGCGTTCCCACCGAGGCCCCCGCCGGCCCCGCCCTTTTGGTGCGCACCCGCGCCGGCGCCACGACCGTCAAGCCCTTGGAGGAGGCGTTTGGGGCCGAAGACAGGTGAGATGACGAGGGGCTGTGGCGCAAGGGGTTGCACCCCAGCCTATCTAGCAGGTATTTTTGAGCAGGCGACACGCAGCCGCAATGCATTGGGGCTAAGGCGACGCCAGCAAGCGACGAGGCACGGACGCACAGCGACCTGGTGCGGTATGCAGGGCCCGACATTGAAAGGAAGGACGCATGACCAAGCAAGCTAAATGCGCGGGCTCGGCGGGCGAGCTGGCGGGCGCGGCAGGCGTGGGCGAGCTGGCGGGCGCGGGCGAGCTGGCGGGCGCGGGCGAGCTGGCGGGCGCGGCGGAGGCGGGCGCGGGCGAGCTGGCGGGCGCGGGCGAGCTGGCTACGCTTCAGCGCTACCTTGAGACATGCGAGGGACTGCGTCGCATCCTGGGAATCGAAGGCCCCGCCCCGCAGTTACATCGCTTTGCCCAAGGAGAGTGCAACGTCAACTACTGGTTTGCAGCGCCCCAGGCGGCGCTTGACCAGCTGGACGCGCGCGGCGGCGTGCGCAGCGACATGCTTGTGCTGCGCGTGAACCACGTCTCCCAGATGCATCTGGAAAATCAGATCGCCTACGAGTTTTCTGCCCTTGACCTGCTCGAACCCTGCGGTCGCACCCCGCGGGCGCTGTGGTGTGACGCGAGCCGCACGGCCGTGCCCTGGGGCGTGGGCGTTGAGGAATTCCTGCCCGGCCGTCCCCTGGCATACGAGACCGACATGACCCAGGCGGCGCGCATCCTGGCCGACGTCCACGCTGTCGAAGTGGCGGCCGCAGCCCGACAGACCCTCATTTGCCCCGCCAACCCGCTGCTCGGCATCGCCCAGGAATGCCGGCAGATGTTTGAGAAATACCGCTCCTGGCATGCGGCCGAGGACTTCGTTTTGAAGCGCGTGGACGCGATGATGCGGGAGGCCTTTGCCATCGCGCAGGATGCGGGCGAGCTTGCAGGGCAGCGACTCTGCATCGCCAACACCGAACTCAACTCGCACAACTTCCTCATCGGTGACAACGGTGCCCCAAGCTATCTCATCGACTGGGAGAAACCCCTGCTCAGCGTGCCCGAGCAAGATTTGTCTCACTTTCTGGTGCCCAACACCACAAACTGGAAGACGAGCACGATTCTCAACAGCGCGCAGCGAGAGACCTTCCTTGACGAGTACGAGCAAGCCGTTGCAGGGCGCTTTTCCACGCAGGGGCTGCGCGAGCGCCTGGACGGCTATCTCACCGTGACCTGCCTGCGCGGCATCACCTGGTGCGCCATGGCCTGCGTCGACTACACCGAGGGCGGCCCGGGCCTGCGTAATGAGGACACGTTCGCCAAAATCAAGCAGTTCCTCTCGCGCGAATACCTTGAGATGATATGGGGCGACTTTTACCGCACGGTGTAGCGCGGGCACGCGGCAGGTTGGGGCGCCCGCGCAGGCTCCGCCCCGTCGCCCGAACGCGGCGAGTTAGACCGCCGGGGCGGTCCTTGCCCCTGCGCCCGCCGACCAACCTTCGAGCCACGCCAGGTCCTCGGGCGTGTCAACGTCGCGCAAGCATGGCCCTGTGGCCACCGGGCGGCCATGTTCGGCGCATGCGGCCAGAGCGTCTTCGAACACGCTTGTGCCTCCGTAGGTAGTACCCTCAAACAACTGGGGAAACGGCCTTTTGAGTCCCACGAACCAGTAGCCGCCGTCCTCCACGGGGCACAGGGAGACGTCGACCGCAGGGTCTCCGAGCAGACCGAGCGCCTCAGCCACAACGCCGGTTGTCGCCTCAGGAAGGTCCGACCCCATGAGGCCCACCGCGGGCGCACCCGCCCCAAGCTCGCGCTCGAGCGCCGCGCGCATCCGAACGCCCAGGTCGGGGTCGTCAGCCTGTTCCGCGAACACGACACCCTCCCCGGCCATCGCACGCAGGCGGTCAAGCCCCTCCGTGCCGCAATAGTAAACACGAAGACGCCAAAGTCCCAGCTCAGACCCCTTGCACAACTCAGCGAGAAGCCCGGCGAGCAGGCGCCACTGAAACTCGGCCGCCCCTTGCTCGCCCAGCGCCGGAATAAGGCGCGTCTTGGCCTGCCCCGCCTTGGGCACGCGCGTAAAGAGGATGAGCGTCGGCACATCGGCTGACAAACCGCCTGCCACATCGCCCCCCCGGCCGCAAGCCACCACGCCGCCCGCCCGGCCACAATCCGGCACGCGGGCCACCACGCCGCCCGGCAAGCCACCCACCACGCCGCTTGCCGCACCGGCCGGCAAGCCACCCACCACGCCGCGCACCGCACCGGCCGCCTGGCTGCCGGCAACCGTCCCAGGCACCACAGCCGCACCGGCTGATTCACGCACGCCGGCCACGCCAGGCGCCTCGCCACTACCGGCCGCGCCGCTCATCGCCCCTCCCTCATCGGCTCGAGGTTACGGTCGAACTTCCTGCGGGCACGGTTGGGAATGGCATGCACGCAGTCGGGCGCCTCGTCCACGCCCAGGAACGCCCCCAGCACGTGGCGGATCTGCCCCTCATAGCCCATGCGCGCAAACTGGCCCGCACACGAGGCGCACGTGGTGTAGATTGTCCGGCCGGCGGCTTTTGCAAAGACGGCCCCATCGAGTTTGCGCACGACGGGCGCACCCTGCAACGCAATTGAAGGCTTGAGGCCGCAACACGGCACGCCGCGGAGCCGCTCCACCTCCCCCATGTCCATGAGCATGCGCACCTGCGACTCCCAAACGCGTTTTGCCCGGTCGGGGCACGGGGTGAACAGAACGCCCCGCGGGCGTGGCTTCTCCGTGCCCAGCAGTTTCGCGAGCCACTCGGCCTGCGGGCCCTCTCGCCACTGCAGGAGCTTCTCATATATAGAGATGCACCGTATGCCCAGCTTGCCGGCCATATGCGCGTAGCAGTTGGGGCACGCCAGCACGACTTCCGTGCACCCCACACCCTCAAGCCGCTCGCGAATGCGGTCCAGGATCCGCCCCGCACGCTCGTCCTGCCCGTTCGAGACGACCGCCATCGCGCAGCAGTCGTACACCACGCCCATCCCCATGCGCCGACACACGCCCGCAAGCGCATCGGTCGTGCGCGGGAACTGCGATATCAGGCTGCATCCGGGAAACAGCACGCTTGCACAGGGACCCTTCGGGTACGCACCGAACGGGTAATGTCCCTTCTCAAACAGGCTCAACGCCATGCCAAAGCTCATGTCTGCTCACCCTCCTGTCCCTCCATGCGCCCCTTGAGCACGCGCGCCGCCACCAAGGTGGCCACAAGCAGCACCGCCGCAATCACAAAGCACGCAAGGCGCTGGCCCTCGTCAACAAGGCCGGCTGCAGCCACCGTGTATGCGGCCGTTCCCGGGAACAAGAACGCCGCCGAGTACAGCGCGTAATGCCCAAAGCTCACATCGGTGATGCCGTAGGCGAAGTTCTGCAGGTTGTAGGGGAACACCGGCACCAGGCGCGTCACGGCGAGCAGGTAGAGGTCACTTTTGTGGGCGCCCTCGAACAAAAGCCTGTTAAGCGCGGGACTTTTTGCAAGCAGGGGTTTCACGGCGTCCTTGAGGAAGAACCTGCCGGCGACAAACGCCACCAACGCGCCCGCCGTGACTGCGACCCAGCACAGCAGCGTCCCCCACACGGGGCCGAACAGGGCACCCGCCACCAGGGCGAACACGAAACCGGGCATCATCAGCACAACGCACGCAACGCTGGAGACAAGCACGTACACAAGGCCTGCTACCAGCGCGTTTTCCTCAAACAGCGCCCGCATGGTGGCCATGGCATCCGTGCCGCTCAGGGCATCCGACCACCCGAAGACCATGTTGAGGACAAAGAGCGCGATGGCGACCCCGACAAAGCCCCAGAGCTTGGCGTTTCGCACGGTCTCCTCCTAACGGATGTCTCGGTAGCGGGCGGCGATTTCTTGGATGTCCGCCCCTGCGCGGTACATCTTGCGCAAGGGCACCATCGCGCACCATGTCTTGATCATCTGCACCGTGCCCCTACCGAACCTGCGGCTCGAGGTGGTGATGCGTCCTCGCGTCATGCCAAAGCGCACGCCTCGTTCGCGCAGGTCAAGGCTCAGCTGAAGGTCTTCCATAATGGGTAGTTCGGGAAAACCTCCCAGCTCCTCGAACAGCTCGCGCCGCATGAAGATGCCCTGGTCGCCATAGGCGATGCCGCGGGCCCATACGCGCGCGTTGCTCATCCATGAGCAGAACCACAGCACCGGATGGCGTCGATCGAAGCGGATGCCGAAGCAACCCGCATCGTGCTTGCGCGCCACGCGCTGAATCTGCCCCACCGGGTTGGGCGGCAAAATGCTGTCGGCATGCAGGAAGAAAATGACGTCGCCCGACGTTGCGCGCGCGCCCTCGTTCATCTGGCGCGCACGGCCCTTGGAGGTTGCCAACACGCGAAACTCACGCGCAAGCGCCTCGGCCGTGCCGTCGGTGCTGCCGCCGTCGGCCACCATAACCTCGCAGCGCTCGGCAAGCTCGCGCAGTTGCGGGACGAGCGCCGGTAGCACGCGGGCCTCGTTATATACAGGAACGACCACCGAAACAGAAGGGGCCTCGATGGCCGGAAGCTTACGATGGCGAGGAGCCTGTGACATGGAGCGTGGCCTCGATTAGTCCTGCCCGGCGGGAGCTACGGCCTGGGCGGCAGGGGCAGTCACCTGCTCGACGGGGGCGGCGACCTGGACGGCGGGGCCGATGGTCTGCTCAGCAGAGGCAGCGGCCTGGACGGCGGAGGTAGTCGCCTGCTCGGCAGTGGGAGCGGCGGCCTGGGCGGTCGAGCCAGCCGCTTGCTCGGCGGGCGCCGCAACCTGGGCGGCATCCTTCTTCTGCGTCTCGGTATACACCTGACGGATGACGACCACGAGGATTGCCAGGGCAAACAGGATAAGCAAGCCCGTCATGAGGAGCTTCGCGCCGCCGGTGAGCATGCCGCCCACGTAGCTGTACACGATGGTGGCGGGCAGCTGGCCCAGGCCCGTCGCCCAGAAGAACGACCAGAACCTCATGCTGGTGAGGCCCGCGAAGTAGCTCACCCAGTCAAACGACACGAATGGCAGCAGACGCGCGATGAGGACGCTCTGAGTACCATGGCGCTGGAAAAACTCCTCCATCTGGCGGATGCCGTTTTTGCCGGCGAGCTTCTCCACCGCCTCGCGGCCCACGACGCGGGCGATCCAGAAGCACATCGCTGCGCCGGCCATGGCGCTCGCCCACGACAGGATTGCGCCCTGCCACCAGCCGAAGAGGTTGGCGTTGGCGATGGTGATGAGGAAGGCGGGCAGCGGAGCGATGACCGACTGGAACACCATGAGCAAGAACGACACCACAGCGGCGGCCGGGCCGTACTGCGCCATGAAATCACTAGCAGCCGAGAAATCGCCGGTCGCAAACATGGCAAACACGGAGCCCACCCACTCATGCACCGCCGGAACAAAGAAATAGACGGCGACAAGCACAAGGATGGCAGCGACCAAGATGCCGCGCTGAATCCAGACGTTCTTGTTGGAAACGGGGGCGGGGTCAGCAACAGTTTCGTTGGCGGCATCAATGGAATTGGATGACATCGCATCTCCTGCGAATCGTAAGACGGCACGGGCATGCAGAAAAACGGCCAACCAAGGGCCGCACCTCATTGCCTCGTTGCAGAATTACGGGCACCACCTCAGTGTACCAGAGACCCGAAAAACGGCAACACAGCCCGTCTTCCCCCAAAGAGAACCCATCCGAACAGGAGCGCGACAAGAGGCAGAGCCATAAAAGCGTGCCTTTTGCCTCAACAGAGCGTCGCGGCCAGCTTCGCGATGGAGCGCGGTGCGACAAGAGGCGGAGCCATAAAAGCGTGTCTTTTGCCTCAACGACGGAACGAGCGGCATAGCTGTGGGAGCACATTGTTTCTTGCCTGGCAAATCGGCGCTCTTAGCGCGTCGTCAGTCGCATAAAACGCGGCGTCGGCGGGGCAAGCGACAGCGAGATCTCACCTCAAATGGCCGCAAACACCCCCGCGCCAGGCGCTCAAGTTCCAAAAACGCCAAAAGTATGCGCTTTAACGTTCCCGCTTACGGTACATGGGTCTTATCAGATTACATAACCGCAGGTAAACAGCCTGCCTGTTTTCACCGTTCCACACTGGCAAGAACTAAAGCGCATACTTTTGGGACTTTTCGTCACCTCGACCCCAACTCGACGGGTTGCCTCGACCCTGAAGCAAGGAACCGCCCCGACCACTCCGACTCCATCGCTTCTGGCTGGCCCCAGTGCGGCAATATCTGCCCCCAAGCCACGCCTCCCATCGGCTGACTCGGACGCTCACGCAACTTCCGCGTCGCAGTTCCTTCCTTCGAGTCGCACCTTCTCCTAAAACGCCTCATCAAAGGGGCAGACAGCTGATGTTGCCCGACCTCAAAGTCTCTGCCGTTGTTGCCCTCTCCCCCTTAAAACGCCTCATCAAAGGGGCAGATGGTTGATGTGCCCGGCCTCAAAATCTCGGCTGTTGCTGTCCCCTCCCCTAAAACACCTCGTCAAAGGGATCGGTGACGACGGGGGTGCAGGTTCCGCGGGTAAGTTCGCGCAGGGCGTCGAGGAGGGGCTGCTGGGTGCCGTCAAGCATGCGCAGGTCGAGCTCGACCTCGTGGGTGAAGCGCGTGTCGAGCGTCTTGGCGCCGCAATCGGAGGCTAGGCGTGCAACGCGCTCGTAAAGCGGGTAATCGATGTGCATGCCGATGCCGACGCAGCGCGACACGCTCACGAGCTCGGCCGCTTCCACGGCCAGGCGGGCGGCGCCCGAGTAGGCGCGCACGAGGCCGCCCGTTCCCAGAAGCGTGCCTCCAAAATAGCGCGTCACCACGCAGCACACGTCTTGCAGGCCGCTTCCGCGCAGCACGTCGAGCACCGGCGGGCCCGAGGTCCCCTGCGGCTCGCCGTCGTCACTTCGGCGCTCGCCGCCCGAACGCAGCACCCAGGCATACACGTTGTGCCTGGCCAGGGGATTTGCCTTGCGAATCTCCGCAATGAGGGCAAGTGCCTCCTGCTCGTCTTCCACGTGGTCGAGGGTGGCGATGAAGCGGCTAGCCTTTTCTTCGAGCTCGGCCGTCACACGACCGGCAATGGTGGTGTAGGCACTCATGGCTGCTAGAACACCTCAATCGTAAACGAGCATGCCTCGATGTACCCCGGTGCGAGAAGCGTCATCGCGCGCTTGTCCTCAAAGCGAACGCCCTCGTCAAGCGCCGTGGAACATCCGCACCATGGCTCAATCGCCACAAAGGGCGCGTCACCCGCTGCCGACCAAAGTCCCAGGTAGGGAAAGCCCTCAAACGCAACGCGCACGCCATGGCCCTGCGGGCCGGCAAGCTCCACGCGACTGGCGGGCACGCCCTCGAGCAACAGCGTGTCAACATCGAAAAGACGATGATTGAGCAGCAGATGGTCGACGCTGTTGAGCACAGGCACGCGATGGGAGAAGTCCCAAAGTCCTCCGTCCACCATCGTTGGAGACGAGACGGTCCAGGGCTGGGCGAAACGCAGCTCATAGTCTTCGAAACGTTCGCCCTCGCACAGCGGCACGTTGAACGCGGGGTGACCGCCCAGCGTGAACGGCAGCACGGCACCGCCGGTGTTCAAGACCTCGAAAGTCTGCCGCAACGTGGAGGTACCCTCCACGGCATAGGTCATGTGCAGGCAGAATGCATACGGAAAGGCCGCGCGCGTCTCCTTGTCTGAGCGCAGCTCGAGCGTCACCGCATGCTCGCGTACGTCCACCACGCAAAACTCCCGCGTACGCGCCACGCCGTGCCTGCCCATGGAAAGGGGGCCCTCGGCGCTCACCGTGCCGGGCCGCAGGCTGCCGACGATGGGGAAGAGCACGGGCGCCCGGCGCGGCCACCAGCGCTCGTCACCCTGCCACAGGTACTCGCGCCCGTCAAAGGCCAGGCTCATGAGCTGCGCGCCGAGCGGATCAACGCGCGCGACAAGGGTTCGTCCCGCCTCGTCGGGGGTTCCGCAAATCGTAATGAATTGGGCTTCGTCGGCCATATCGCGCGCTCCGCATCAGTCGAAAACAGGGACCTTACGTACAGCGCAAGATTCTATACGGTCTGTGCGAGATATCCGGAGCCGATTCCTCAGCCACGAAGCCCCTATACCGCCGTGCGACCGGGCCACAAGACGAGGCCGCGCAACGCCGCGGGCTTGCTTTCCTCCAGCATGCCCTTAATCACCCTCCCTCCCCTTCTGGCGAGAAGGCTAATATCAGGCAATTCCAAGAGCCAGCTGCCAACCAGTCGGGCAGGTCTCCCTGGCAGCCAGACGCGCTTCAGAACAGTTTTGGCCCTCTCGCTCTGGCAACCAGACGAGTTTCGGAGTAGTCCCGACGCGCCCGCTGGCAGCCAAATGAGTTTCGGAGTAGTCGCATCCATTTAAAAGCGCCCCGATGGCCCCGCTTGGGGGGGTTTGAGGGGCAAAAAGGGGCTCAAACCGGCGATTTGGGCCCCTTTTCCCAGCAAAACCACGCCAGGAAAGCCGCTTGGCAACGTTTTCAGTACTCCGAAACTCGTTTCTCTGCCAAAAGGGTCGAGAAAACTACTCCGATACTCGTTCCTCTGCCAGACGATATGAGAGAGCCATTGGGGGAGCCCCCTCTCCTCGTGCCACTCACGTCG
>UQBS01000042.1 GCA_900539345.1 uncultured Coriobacteriaceae bacterium
CCACGGTGGCGGTGCGCTTGGACAGGAAGCGCATCACGTCGCCGTCGGACACGAAACCCAGGGCGTGGCCGTTCTCGTCCACGAGCGGGGCTGCGGAGATGCCCTTGTCAACAAAGAGGTGCAGGGCATCGAGCACGGTTGCGTTGGCCGGCAGGGAGTACACATCGCAGCGCATGATGGACTCGAGGATGCTGCGGCGCTCGCCCGTGGGGTCGGCAGAGGCTGCCTCGCCGGGCTTGTCCTTCACAAAGACAAGCGTGAGGATGAAGGCCGCGAGGCACATGAAGCCTGCGACGACGAAGGCCATGTTCGTGCCGTGGATACCTGCGTGTACGGGGTCCATGCCGGTGGAGGAGTTGGTCACGGCAGTGGAGACGCTCACGATAATGGCGGTGCCCAGCGAGCCCGCGACCTGGCGGAACGTGTTGCTCACCGAGGTGCCGTGGTTCATGAGGCTGTTGTCCAGGGCGTTCATGCCCCAGGTGCCGATGGGCATGTTGACAAGCGACAGCGAGAAAAGACGCACGGTGTAAAGCACACAGATCCACGAGACGGGCGTGGAATCTCCCAGCAGCGCAAAGCAGAACGTCGTGAGGGTCAAAACGCCGGTGCCGATAAGGCTCAGCATGCGCGGGCCGCGCTTGTCGAAGAGGCGGCCTGCAACAAGGCCCATGAGCGCCATGACGATGGCACCGGGCAGCAGCACCAGGCCCGACGTGGTTGCCGAGATGCCACGCAGGGACTGCAGGTAGATGGGCACGAGGATGCCGGCGGCCATGAGGGCGCCCTGCACGACCATGCTGATGATGGTGGAGATGAGGAACTTGCGGTTGGAGAGCACACGCACCTGCAGCATGGGCTTTTCCATCTTGAGCTGGCGGGTGAAGAACACGACGAGAGCCGCAACGCCGACGATGACGCCGACCAGGGCGGCTGCGCTCACGCCAGAGCCGCCGATGACCGACAGACCGTAGAGCAGGCCGCCAAAGCCCAGCGTGGAGGTGATGACGCTCGGCACGTCGAGCGTGGCGTCCTTGCGTGCGCCCTGACCATGCTCGAGCACCACGGCCGAGAAGACGAGAATGACGACGCCTAGTCCTGCGACGATGAAGAAAAGGTCGTGCCAGGTGGCGTTGTCGATGATGAGGCCGGCGGCCGTGGGTCCAAGTGCCGGCGCAAAGCCGATGACGAGGCCGTACAGGCCCATGGCTGTGCCGCGCTTCTCAACGGGGAACATGAGCATGAGCTCGGTCATCACGAGGGGCATCATGACGCCCTCGCCGGCGGCCTGCACGAGACGGCCCGCCAGGATGGTGGGAAAGTTGGGCCCCCAGCCCGCGATGGCAGACCCAGCGGTGAAGATAGCCATGGCAACGAGGAACAGGTTGCGCATCGAGAAGCGGTCGATGAGAAATGCCGTAATCGGAATCATGATGGCGTTTACGAGCGTGAAGCCGGTCGTGAGCCACTGGGCGGTGGAAGCGTCGACGCTTGTCTCGATCATGATGGAGGGAAGCGCCGGGGTCACCAGCGTCTGGTTGAGCACGGCGATGAACGTGCCAAAAATCATCACCACGAGCATGAGCGTTTGTTTGCGTGTGAGTCCAAGTAATGCCATGTGCGCCTCTTCAGTTCTTATTCCTAGAAAACATGTAGCAATCCAGGGTATGCCTACCATGTGCGCACCGCGTGCCGAGAAGGTGGTTTCCTCATGGATGCACGCGCAAAACATGTTGCGTGATTTCTGACCGCATCACCCCGTGTGAATACAAACAAGTCGTTAACCAGCATGTTTGTTGAAAAATCACCAACTATTGGCGAGAGGCAGCAATAGTTGGTGAACATGGCTTCTGCCGGAGTTTTCGCCAACTTTGACCGCTGTGCTTGCTCGCGGTGTTCCATATATTTTTCCTCAGAAACGCACGGAGGCCTTTGGGGTTTGCCGGACACGCGACGGTGCAGTCTGAGGAGGAACAGCGCATGAGGGATGACAACGATATGACGCACGCAGCGCAGTTCGATCGCGAGGAAGGTGTTGAGACTGCCGATTCCTGCAAGCAGGATGCTGCAGGGGACCGTACGCCTGAAGAAATAACCACGTCCTTGCGTGCGCGTCTTACGGCCAATCACGCCAACACGCTTGCGTATATCGCCTGCCTCAAAGCCTGCGCTGGCGCGTCTCGTCCGTATCGCGAGGTCGAGGAGGAACTTCTGACCCTGCCGTCGTTTGCCATCTCGCTGCAGACGCCCCATACCTTGCTGGGCTTCCTTATTTCGGATGGCGGCATTGAAAAGATCAACGCTGACCTTGAATCTGATGTTGAGACTCACGGTGAAAAGAGTCCCGAGGGCGACACTGCCATCGACGAGAGTTCCGAAGTCGCCGCTTCAGCTGACGCATGCATGACGGATGACGTCCAGCCTGCGGTACCTGGAGAAACTGCAGATGTCGATCAGCCTGTCGACTACCTTTTGCGTACCACAGAGCAAGGCGAGGCGATTCTGGCCGAGTTTGACGGAGTCGCCCGGTTCGAGCGCCTTCTTGCCGCTGAGCCTGAAGGTTACCTTGAGGCTTATCTCATTGTTCTTGACACGTGTGCCGACGAGGGTGCGAGTCTGAAGGCGGTGGAGGCCGCGCTTGCGGGACACCCGGCTCTTACCAATCCCAAGCGCGTGTATGCGGGCTACTTCATCTCAAAGCTCGAGCATGTGGGTGCCATCGCCTGGACAGATGCCTGGCACATCACGGAAGACGGCAAACGCATCATTGCCGCCCTTTCTGCATAGTGTCGGAGAGTGACTGCGTTTTTGGTTTCAATCGCGCACGGTGCGCGTTGAACACGCCCCGCTTTAGGCAGGACGTCATAGAAGAGAGGAAGGACACAACATGTTCGAGAAGGAGGTCACGATGGAGAAGACCACGATGTCGCGTCGTACGTTCACCAAGTGTGCCGCGGCGCTCGGTGCCGTTGCCGCCCTGGGTATGGGCGTGTCTAGCGACCTGGTCAAGGCCGACCCCGCCCGTGCTGAGGAAGCCGACGAGGAGCAGATCATCAAGACGTCGTGCCGCGCATGCATCGCAAGCTGCGCTGTGCTCGCCCACGTCAAGAACGGCCGCGTCATTCGCATCGAGGGCAACCCTGAGAGCCCGATGAGCATGGGCGGCGTGTGCGCCAAGGGTATGGCCGGCATTCAGGCCCTCTATCATCCCAACCGCAACAAGTACCCCATGCGTCGCGTGGGTGAGCGTGGCGGCAACGACTGGGAGCGCATCTCTTGGGATGAGGCCCTGACCGATATCGCCACTCGCATCAACGAGGTTTCTGACAAGTACGGCTCCGAGGCTATTTCGGTTTCCACCGGCGGTGGCGGCAACCCCCACTTCTCCAACGTCAAGCGCTTTGGCGAGGCCATCAACACCCCCAACGTTTGGGAGCCTGGCTGCGCTCAGTGCTACCTGCCCCGTATGGGTGCCTCGCTTCTTGCTTATGGCGCAGGCAAGCCCAACAACCTCTCGTTCTCTGACTCCAACGGCTGGGACTACTATTACACCGACTCCGCCGTCACGAGCCTGGTTCTGTGGGGCACCGACCCCTCGAACTCCTCCGTCGCCACTGGCGGTCGCGCCCTCACCGAGCTGCGCAATCGTCCCCAGGGCCTCAAGACGGTCGTCATTGACCCGCGTTTCACGATGGATGCCGCCAAGGCCGATGTGTGGCTTCCCATTCGCCCTGGTACCGATGCCGCCCTGCTGATGGCCTGGACCAAGTGGATTCTCGACAATGAGAAGTATGACGCTGAGTTCTGCCGCACCTGGACCAACATGCCCTACCTCATCAACCCTGAGACGCGCCTGACGCTCAAGGCGACCGAGGCCGGCCTCGAGGGTTCCGACACCGACTACGTCGTGTGGGATTCCGAGAAGAACGAGCCCGTCGTTGTCGAGTACCCCATGAACGAGGGCGTCGTGCCTGCGCTTTTCGGTGAGTACGAGGTCAACGGCATGAGCTGCAAGACCGGCGGCCAGCTGCTCGCCGAGTCTGTCGAGGAGTTCACGCTCGATAAGGCCGCTGAGATCTGCTGGCTCGATGCCGACCAGATCGAGAAGGCGCTTGAGATTTACACCGATCCCGAGGGTCAGTCTGGCATCCTCCAGGGCGTGGCCATCGACCAGTATGCCCAGTCGCAGCAGTGCGCTCTGGCCGCTCTCAACCTCGAGTTCCTCATGGGCAATGTCGAGAAGCCCGGCACGATGCTCCAGCGCTTCAAGAACGCCCCCTGCCGTGACCAGCTGGGCAACACGCCGCGCCTCCTCTCCACCGAGAAGGTCATGAAGCGTTGCGGTTACGTCGAACACAAGGGCCTTATGTGCTGGGACATGGCCTTCATTCCCGATGTGTTCAAGGCCATGAAGGACGGCGACCCCTATCAGATTCATATGTGGATCGAGCGTTCCGGCAACAAGCACGTCGTCCTGGGCAACTCCAGCTGCCTGGACGAGGTCGTGCCTAACCTCGACTTTGTGCTGCACATCTACATGTACCCCACGGCATTCTCCGTGCTGTGCGCCGACATGCTGCTGCCCTGCACCGAGTGGCTTGAGACCAACCTCACCATTCCGCAGCTCAACACCATCGTTATGCGCCAGGCGTGCACGCACCTTTTCGAGACCGTCGAGGAGGGCATCATCTGGACCCAGATTGTCCAGAAGTGCGCCGAGCTCGGCAACACCGACGCGGCTCGCGCTTTCGACGCCGACGCCTGCATGACTGCCCCGTTCTACAAGAACGAGTACGAAAAGCAGCTCATGCACCTCAACAAGCTTGACATGACCTGGGAGGAGGCTTGCAAGGAGGGCGTCATCACGTGGTGCACTCCCGAGGAGTACCGCACCTACGGGGTCTACCTCAACACCGACGAGGAGACCGGCAAGCCCAAGGGCTTCGGCACGCCTTCCAAGAAGCTTGAGGTGTACTGCGAGTCCAACATCATTCTGGGCCGCACCGGCTATCCCTGGGCGCACTCCACCGAGGAAGCCAACCTCGTGGTCGAGCCTGCTAGCGTCGAGTACGAGCCCCTGTGCTACTACGAGGAGCCTGCTGAGAGCCCTCTGACCGACACCGAGTACCCGCTTGTGCTCACTGAGGGCCGTCTGCCCATGTACCACCACGGCACGCTGCGCAACATCCCGTACCTGCGCGAGATCTATCCCGTGCCTGAGTGCTGGATTCACCCCGAGGATGCCGAGAAGTACGGCATCACCGATGGCGAGTGGGTCAACATCGAGAGCCGCCGCGGCAAGACGCACGGCAAGGCCAAGGTCACCACGGCAATCGCCAAGGGCGTTGTGTACCAGGAGCGCTTCTGGGCACCCGAGCTGCTTGATTCCGACGACCCGGCTCAGGCCTACAAGGCGTTCAACATCAACGTCCTTACCAAGAACGACCCGCCCTACAACCCCGAGTACGGCACCTACACGCTGCGTGGCTTTACCGTCAAGGTGACTCCGTCCACCGATGAGATCTGCGACAAGATTTGGACCGAGCCGTCTCAGTTCGCGGTGTGGATGCCTGAGGCTTCTGATCCTACCGAGGAGGTGTTCGACTATGGCGCGTAATTGCATAGTCGTCAACATTGACCGCTGCACTGGCTGCTACGCCTGCCAGGTGGCCTGCAAGATGCAAAACGAGGTGGCCCTGGGTCTTGCCTGGAACAAGGTGAAGATTGTCGGTCCCGTCGGTGAGTACCCCAACATGGTGCGCTACCCGCTGCCTACGATGTGCCAGGAGTGCGAGAACGCCCCGTGCCTCGAGGTTTGCCCCACCGGCGCCACCTACCGCGACGAGGAGACCGGCGTTATCCTCATCGACTCCGAGCAGTGCATCGGCTGCCAGGCTTGCATGCAGGCCTGCCCTTATGGTCAGCGCTGCTATAACGAGCAGACCGGCGTTGTGGAGAAGTGCAACCTTTGCCATGACCTCACGGCCAAGGGCGAGCTCCCTGCGTGCGTGAAGAGCTGCTCTGCCGGCGCCCGCTTCTATGGCGACCTCGACGACCCTGAGTCCGATGTCTCCAAGGAGCTCGCCAAGTATTCCGAGGATCAGATTCACACGCTGCCCGATACAGGCAACGCCCCTCTCACCAAGTACATCATTACCTCGATGCATGGTGAGAATGCCTGGCAAGAGAACACCTATTAAGCACGAGAAGCGCTGTGGCCGCGTTCCGCAAGGGCTCATGTACGTCCAGTACACATCGCCCTTGCGCGCCTTGCCACAGCGCTTCGTAGCCAAGTAGCGACGGATTAAGGAGAAGCCGACATGGATCAGCAGACAAAAGACGACATCATCACTTCTGGCGCCGACCGTGCCGGCTTCTACAGCTTCTTGGCGGGCGTCTATCTGTGGGAGCCTACCTCCGAGCAGATTGAGGCCATGGCCGCAGCCAACTTCCCTGTGGGAGAGGACGCCTTTGGCCATGGCTATGCGCTCATCGCCGATTATCTGCGCCATCGCGACACCGGTACCCGCCAGGAGATCGCCGTGGATTATGCGCACACATTCTTGGGAGCTGGCAACTACGACAAGCTCATGGCGCCGCCTTATGAGAGCGTCTATACGAGCGAGGAGCACCTGCTTATGCAGGACGCCCGCGACGGGGCGCTGTCGTTCTATCGTTCTGAAGACCTTGACCTTCCTGCAGAAAACACCACGCCTGAAGATCACATTGGCTTTGAGATGCAGTTCATGGCCAAGCTCATCGATCGCTCTTGCGATGCCCTGAGCGCGGGTGACAATGCGGAGTTTGCCCGTCTCGTGCGCGTGCAGCATGAGTTTTACGTTCAGCATCTTGCCAACTGGTTACCTGCCTTCATCGCCGACATCGAGCGTCATTGCAAGACCGATTACTATCGCGGTGTGGCACAGCTCACGCGTGCCTTCCTTGCAGAGGAGAAAGAGCAGCTCGAAGGTCTTGCTGAGGTCGTAAAGACAGCCTAATCTTTGCTGCTTGTACCATGCTGTTTCAAGTTGCCGACCTGGTTTCTGGCAAGTGGGAGGGTCACCGCATACAATCGAGCACATGTTCGCTGAGCGTTTAATCGTCAAGGCCAACTCAGTGTGCTAGCATTCAAAAGGTCCCGTCTTTGACGGGGCCTTTTGCGTTTGAGGGAGAGAAGGTACAGGCTGGTTGTACCTGGCAGTAGGGGAGAGCAGCGAATGGGCAATGCTCATGGCAAGGGCAAGGGGCCCGAACAATCAACTGATGAGGTAGTTCTGCGTGGGCCTTCGGCCCTGGCACGTCTTCTGCTCGATCTTGACGAGCAGTGGCCCTCGCTTCGCTTTGTTGGTTTTGGTCTGTATTACGCTTGGATATGGCTGTGCTATGACAGTACAACCCTGCTTGATGCTTCAATTCGAGCCAATGCGGATACGACCTTCGCGATGTACCTTGCTTCCACTACTGCGCTTGGTCTTACGCTTGTGCTTGCGGCGGCTTTTCCGACCGTCTCTGCTCGGTTTGCACAGAACAAGCCTTTTTTGCTTGCAATGGGGCTCCTTGCGGGCATAGCAACGGTTTTCGTCAAGATCATGGCTCCCAATGGGGCGTTTGATCCCGTGTTCCTGCTCTTTTGCGTTCTCACTGGCCTGGGGACGGCGTGGGTGTGTTTGCGCATGGGCATGGAGTATGCCTCGGTTGGCTCTCGTCGTGCGACCATGAATGCCGCGGCTGCTTTTATTGCGGCCTCGCTCATGTACTTCTTGGTGCGCGGGCTGCCTGAACATCTTGGGCTCGGCGTTATGGCTCTGCTGCCGCTGGGAGCGACGCTTTGTACGCTGACACCGGCCGGTGATGCCCCGATGGAAGAGCCTGTTGAGTCACACGATCATCTTTTGCCGCGCGGATTCTTTTTACGACTCATGTTTGCCATCGCGGTGTTTTCTGTCGTCGTGGGAGTTACGCGCGGCTTTTCCGCATTGACCCAGGCCACGAATGTTCTCGATGACAGGGGATGCATGGTGGTATTTGGGATGGCTCTCGTGGCCATGCTGCTTTACGTGCTTGTTGGTACGCTGGGCAATGATTTCGACGTAAGTCGCCTCTACTATCCTGTTATCATCCTTGCTTCGGTGGGCATTCTTGTCATGCCGCTTGTTGATGGCGCAGGGCAAGCCGGTGGCGTGTTCGTCGGTATCGCCTATGCCTGCTTCGTCATGATCATGTGGTGTCTCTTCGCCCATGTGGCATATGTGACGGGTGCGCCGGCGGTTCGTGTCTTTGGTTTGGGACGTGGCACCTCCGCACTGGGAACTACGGCCGGGTGGCTTTTGGGATCGCAGTTGGCTGGTCATGAAATGCTCGACGCCACTTCGATGTTCGTTGTTTCATGCGTGATGGTGCTTGCGCTGCTCGTGGTGTCGATGCTCGTGTTCAATGACCGTGCGGTGGGAATGGTGCTGCGCATGGTGGGTAAGCGTGCCGCGCAGGACGCTCGGTTTGGTCGAGGCTTTGTTGGTGTCACCGACACCCTAAACGTCGCCATGCATGGAGATAATGGTGCCCCTAGAGGTGCATCCGTGCCATTCGAACAAGACGGGGACGATGCGCAGGCGAGCGAATCGGACCGTGCGGGTACGTGGACGCGCTCTTGTTTGGATATCGCGGCTCGGTTTGGTCTGTCGCAGCGCGAGACGGAGGTCTTGTTCCTTCTTGCCAAGGGTCGCACGATTGCGTTTATTGCCGACGATCTCGGTGTCTCATTCAATACGGCGAAGTCCCACATCCGACATGTCTATGTGAAGATCGGTGTGCATACTAAGTCCGAGCTCCTCGATCTTGTAGAACAAGGCCGCAAGTAAAAAGTTGCGGAACCTGATGCGCTGCGTTCCGCGATGCCTAGAGTACTCCAGTACACGTCGGCATCGCGCGCCTTGCGCATCAGAACCCGCTTTTACAATGGGTGCGGAACCGCGTTCGCTGCGTTCTCCAGAGGCTCACGTACTCCAGTAGGCCAAAGGCCCGCACCGCGCGCATCGCCTCTGGACGCCTTGCGGACGAGAACCCGCGTTTTAGTGGGAAGCGGAACCTGATGCACTGCGTTCCCGGGAGGCTCACGTTCGTCCAGTAGGCCAAAGGCCCGCACCGCGCACGTCGGCATCGCGCGCCTTGCGCATCAGAACCCGCTTTTATAAAGGTTGCGAAATCTGATGTTCTGTATCCTGCGTGCGCCGCGAAATAAAAAAATGCGGCGGATCCTTCGTCTGCGGGTAAGGGGGAAGTGCCGCAGGGAATCCGCCGCTCAAGGGGAATGCCGGACGTCCAAGCGCAAGGGGGTCGCTCGCGTCGGCTCTATGAGGAGGCGTGCTCAAGGTCTGACAGGTACGTTGCTCAAATTGCTGAGCGCCTGTCCGCTTGACTGACTGCATAATGCCTTATCCGAGCGTTTTACGCGCCACCCCAGGAGTGCTATATCCTAAAAATCGCTATCTAGCTGGGAAAATGATTGTGAAGATGTCTTCATAAATGCTTACATCACCCATTTGGAAGGATGATGATTAGGCATTGTGCATACGTGTAATAACCCCTAGTCACCCAGGTAAAACGGCTATCACCCCGCCGGGGCGGGGCCAACGGCATCGGGTAATCTCTGGTAATCCCAGACCAAATGCCGTCGACCCCTTTTGTGCTAGAACTGCGTGCCTACGATTTTCGGGGTGAAACCGTCCTTTTCGAGCGCCTCGACGATTTCGTGCTTGTGATCGGTGCCGAAGGCCTCGATGGTCACGCGCAATTCGACTGCGGCATTGCGGTTCGTCGTCACAAACTGGTTGTGATCCAGGCGGATGACGTTGCCCTTATGGTCGGCGATGGTCTGGGCCACACGCACAAGCTGGCCGGGACGGTCGGGGAGCAACACACTCACGGTGAAGACGCGGTCGCGCTTGATGAGGCCGGACTGCACGACCGAAGACATCGTAATGACGTCCATGTTGCCGCCCGACAGCACCGAGACGACCTTCTTGCCCGTAAAGTCAAGGTGGCGCAAGGCTGCAACGGTGAGCAGGCCCGAGTTCTCGACGACCATCTTGTGGTTCTCCACCATATCGAGGAAGGCCACAACGAGCTCGTCGTCTTCGACGGTGATGATGCCGTCGAGGTTCTCCTGGATGTAGGGGAAGATGAAATTTCCGGACTCCTGCACGGCGGTGCCGTCGGCAATGGTGTTCACGCTCGGCAGCTTCACGACGTGGCCGGCCTCCAAGCTCGCCTTCATGCAGGCTGCTCCTGCCGGTTCAACGCCGATGACGCGAATCTTAGGGTTGAGCAGCTTTGCCAGAGTGGAAACACCCGTAGCAAGTCCACCGCCGCCGATCGGCACGAGGATGCAGTCTACCAGCGGAAGCTCCTGGAAGATCTCCATGGCGATGGTGCCCTGGCCGCAGGCAACGTCGAGGTCGTTGAAGGGGTGCACGAAGGTGAGGCCCTGCTCCTCGGCAAGTTCGCAAGCGCGTGCATATGCCTCGTCATAGACGTTGCCCACAAGCTCGACGTTGGCGCCGTAAGACTTGGTGCGCTCGACCTTGATGAGCGGCGTCGTGGCGGGCATCACGATGGTTGCGGGAACGCCGTACTTCTGCGCGGCCGCCGCCACGCCCTGGGCATGGTTGCCTGCTGAGGCGGTAATGAGGCCGTGCGAACGCTCCTCGTCACTCATGGTCGAGATCTTGTAGTAGGCACCGCGCACCTTGTAGGAACCCGTGCGCTGCATGTTCTCCGGCTTGAAGAACACGCGGTTGCCGGCGATGGTGCTGAAGTGGGGGCTCTCAATGAGCTTTGTCTCCAATGTCACCTCCTTGACCTTGGTTGCCGCCCTCTCAAATGCGTCTAGCGTAAGCATCCTTTTGTCCTTTCGCTATCAGCTTATCGCGTGCGCACGGCTTCGAATGCCGGCTCGATAAAGCCGCGGATATCTTGTTCTTGAGTCTCGCTTTTACGTAGCGAGGCGAGAAGAGCCTGGTAGGCTCGGGGGTCCACTTTGCGCAGAAACACGCCAAGCACTGCCTGCTCGGCTTGGGTAAAGGCATATTCGAAGACCATATTGCGCACCACCGCATCAAACATGCGGCCCAGCACCTGCTCGGCGGGTTCCATGAATAGGCCTTTTGCCATGTTGACTGCCTGAGGTACTGCCTCACCGCAGATGTTGCCCAGCGCGAGGCCCGCAATCGCGCCCACGGGGCCGGCTGCCATGCCCAGGGCGCCCGTGATGGCGCGTGCTCCTGCGACGCCCACTGAGCGACCGGCGGATGAGATGACGGTGTCGGCTGTCATGCTGAGCACATTGTCCTGCTCGGTCTTGGGGGTCACCGCAGCGATGCCGCCAGCTGCTTGGGCCGCCGCCTGGGCAACGCCCGTGAGGCTCACGTCCTGGTCCTCGTTGAGGCCGCGTACAGCTGCTCTTCCCGAAAGCCATTCGAGCACTGCGGCAGAAAGCCCGTTTGTCCCCGTGTAACGCACAGCATCTTCCAGGGCCACGTATGACAGGCCCCGGATATGCCCTGCTTTTGCGAGGTTCATTGCTTGGCGGTAGGTGAAGGTACCCTTGCGCACGAGGATGCCTGCGAGGCGCACGTCGTCGCAGTCCGCGACTTTGCCGGCCTTGATTGCGGTGCGCACGCGTTCCAGTACGGCGTCGAACTGGGTGAGGGGCACCTCTACCGCGCGCAAAGTGCCTGTCTGACTAGGGCTGTTCAGCGATTTAAGACAATCCGCGTATGTGAGGGCGGCCGACTTGCGATAGATGCTCTCAACACCTCGAGCGACCCTGACCTTACCCTCAAGGAGAGCTTCAGAAGCCTCTTCCATGAGCTTGTCGGACCCGTGTGCCAGTCGCATGCATTGGCGCGCCAGGGTGTCAAACTTTTCGGCATCCTGGCAGGGGATGCCTGCGATGCAGGGTTTGTTGGCGTGCAGGCTTATAAACGAGGGGTCGAAGTTGCGCCAGCGCAGGTAGTGATAGCCCGCGCCGTCGTCTTGTGACCAGTCCACGTCATCGTCCTCTTCGCCTGACGGGCCATCTTTCAAGAAGATGCCCTGACCTGTCACCACGAGACCGTGTGTGCGCGTGCCGAACGTCACGTCGGCCCAGATGATGTCCTGCTCGCAGGGCACGGGCAGCGTCTTCTTGATATGCTTGATGGCTCGCTCGGTGAGTTTGGTCTGTGTGGGGCCCAGGGCCGCAAGCACCTGGGCACCCAGATAAGGCAGCTTGACCCCGCCCGTTGATGCGGGCAGAGCCTTGACGCTAGTTGCCATTGGACCTCGCTTCGTCGAGCAAGGGCGTCATCTTGCCTTGCGACACAAGCGTGAGGTGCTGCGTTGCGCGCGAGATGGCGGTGTACAGGCGATGCTTCGACAGCTCGTCGTCGCCGTATTCGTCGGCTTGAGCGTCGGCCACGATGACACGGTCGAACTCCAGGCCCTTTGCGAGCTTGAGGTCGAGCAATACGCAGCCTGCTTCGGGCAGGCGGCCTTTGCCGTCCATGAGGCGCGGCGCAAGCTCGCCCATACGATCGCGCAGTTTGCGGTCGAGCCAGCGGGTACGCCTGCCGTTGCCGGCAATCACGGCGCACAGACCGCCCTCGCTCCTGCCCGACTCCAATGCAGTTTCCAATGCCTGGAAGTATTCCTCGTCGTCCAGGCACTCCTTGAACTTGACCGTGTGGCCGGGCCTGCGTACCGAGGAGACGTTCATACCTTCATCGCGCTTCATGAGCGTGGTGAACACTGCGGTGATTTCGGGCGAGGAACGGTAGCTCGTCATGAGCTCGCAGGTGGCGACGCTGCCGCGCGCTTCTTTGAACAGCTGCTCGATTTGTGCGAAGCTTGCCGTGCCTTCCCAAATCGCCTGGTTCTCATCGCCAAGCATAAGGAAGCGCGCGTTGCAGAAGTACCGCGCCAGCACCATGAGCTGCGCGGCGGAGTAGTCCTGCACCTCGTCGATCACCACGAGCTTGGCGGCCTCGTCGACCTTGCCGGCCAGCTGCACCTTCAGGTACAGCCACTCAATGGCCGTCAGACTGCTTGCGCCGAGCATGCGCATGCCGATGCGGTCCAGGCGAAGCCAGCCAGCGTTCTCCACCATCTCGACGTAGGGGGCACAGAGCTGCTCTACGTAGTCGCGCGTGCAATCGGCCACGTCCTCCTCGTCGTTGGGATCGACGAGTCGGCCGAAGATGCGCTCTTGCTCGTCGGGGTCCATGGTCGTGACCTCGTCCTTCATGGCGGCGCTGGTCGCAAGCTGGTTGATGCGTGCGTCAAGCTTGTCGAGCAGGTCTTCTTCCACCACGCAGCACAGGCGTGGACCCGGCTTGGTCCTGCCCAAGAACCGCTCGACGGTCTTCCAAATTTGCTGGGCGCTCAGCAGCTGGTGCTCGCCGGCCACGATGTCGTGCATGTCCTCGGGCTCGAGCTGGAGCGTCTTGAGGCCCTCGTCGATGCGCTTGAGCGACTCGGCTGCGGTCTCGGCGCCCAGCGAACGGTCGCCCGGACCCACGAGTTCCATGAGTTCTGCCCAGGTGAGAGCGTTGGGGTTCTTTTCGCCCAGCTCGGGAAGCACGTTTGCGATGTACTTCTTAAACACGGGGTTGGGCGTTACAAGATATACTTGGTCGGCGCGCAGGCTCTCACGGTCGCGGAACAGCAAAAACGCGATGCGCTGAAGCAACACCGAGGTCTTGCCGCTGCCTGCCACGCCGCGTACCAGCATTGCAGGCACGTTTTCATGACGGATGACAGCGTTCTGCTCCTTCTGGATCGTTGCCGTGATGGCCTGGAGCTGTGAGGAGCGCTGCGAGGTGAGCGAAGCCAGCAGCAGCGGGTCCTCAATGGCCACCGAGGTGTCGAAGTAGCACTTCAGCACATCGCGTTCGATGTCGAACTGACGGCGAAGCTGCAGGTCGGCCTTGATCTCGCGGCCGTTTGCCCAGTACGAGGTCTGCCCCATATCTTGGTTATAGTAAGCCTCGGCCACCGGCGATCGCCAGTCCACCACAATGCGGCGATGCAGCTCGTCGGCCATGCCGGTCGAGCCCAGGTAGATGTCGCGTGCCGTGGGCTTTCCGGCAATCTGCAGCCTGATATGGGCGAAGTAGGGCTTCTTGAGAAGCAGGCGCAGACGGTTGATGGTCTCAACGTCGGCATCGTTTGCCAAGTTGAACGACTCAATCACGCTGTTTGCGGCAGCGACGTTGGCATACGTCTCCATCGAGAGGTCGTCGCCCTCGAAGTCGGGGGCAATCTCCTCGCGCATGTTTGACTTGTATTCCCTGATCTCGGCCAGGTTTGCCTCAAGGCGCTCGGAGGCCGTGCGCTCGAGCTCCTGCAACTGACCGTAGACCTTGCTGAGATGTGCCTGCTCTTCGGCAAAAATCTTATCTTCCACTTACTGTGACACTTTCTCATCGATGAGGGTTTTCGAGGCGTCGTACACCCAATCTGCCAGCTTGTTGGTGGGATGTTCCTTCTCGTCGAGCATCTCAACTTCCTCAATCCTGCAGTAAGAGGGGCAACCGTGCTCAGCCGCCATCTTGGCGAGGGGGCCCTTTACGGCGGTTGCGAGGTCGATCAGGTCGAACTCTTCGCGCGCCTCGTCCAGGGTACGATGCACGATGGAGTCAGTCTCCATGTTGCGTCCCTGGTTTACAATGCCCCAGCTCACAACGTACACGCTCATCTTCAAACCCCTTTTCTCTCATGCCGAAGCCCCTTGCTATGAAACCGCGAGGGGCCGCTTGGTCGCGCATGTTGCGCGCTGCCAACCAGCATACTCGTCGGCAGGACACGAACACAGTAATTAAATGTCCTATTGTATGGTTGAGTCCCCTCATGTTTTCTTTGACCTTGCGGTGAATGAATAAAGCCCACGAGTCGGCCATACCCCGTTCGTGCGAACTGTTGTGCCGCCTGTCATGGCTGATGCTTACAGGCTTTCAAGGGGGTATCATGTTCCCGTTTAAGATACTAACTGGCTTCGATACATCCAAGGAGTGTATGTATGTCGAGTGAGAATAGACCCAGGTCTTCCCAGCGCGGCGCCTCGGGTGCGTCCCGCTCTGCCTCTGGTTCCGCCTCCGGTTATGGACCCAAGTCTAGCAAGCCCCGCTCTGCCTCTGGAGCCGCTTCTGGCCGTGGGCCCAAGTCCGGAAAGCCTCGCCCTAAGCAGGATGAGAAGGCCAAGGCAGCAGCCCGCGCCCGCCGCAAGGCCAGGCAGGAGGCCCGCAAGACGGGTGTCCCCGGCGAGGAGGTCCAGCAGCCCCACGATCCCATCCTGCGTGTCCGTGATTTCACGAGCGTAGACTTCAGCCAGCTTTCGTACATCATGCCCCCCGAGTGGTTGTTCGATGGCCTGACCGACGAGCAGAAAACCGCCCAGGCAAACATGGACTTTGCTGGTGTGCTCCGTGCAAGCAACATTCGCCTTGTGGCGACCATCGACGATGGTACCAACTACGACCCGGTTCTCGTCGGCATTGCCTTTGCCTCCACGGCGCGCCTGCCTGAGCCCAAGGATGCCTTTGTTTGGAAAGATGTATATGAGAAGGCCTCCGAGACGCTGCGTTACGGTGCCCAGCCTGCCCGAATTGCCCGCACCTATGAACTGCAGCTTGGCGAGCGCGGACAGATGCTCATCGACGCAGCCGGTGAGGCGCGCGGCGAAGACACCGAGCTCGAGCTTTTTGTCGTGAACCCCGAGTATCGCTCCCATGGCGTGGGCAAGGCTCTGATGGCCGAGTTCCAGAAGAGGCTCGAGAATCTTGGCACCCAGAGCTACTGGCTCCAGACCGATTCCACCTGCACGTGGCAGTGGTACGAGAACCATGGCTACACGCGCGTGGCAGACGTCGAGCTCTCTGCTGATTACCCCATGCCCCCCACGGGCGAGCCCGCCGACGGGGCCCCGCACGTATTCATGTATAAGAAGGACCTTGTCGCGGAGCCTGCGCAGGAGTAAAGGCAGAAAGGGCGCTGGCTGGGCTTGCTCGGCCTTAAACGAGCTCTCCGCCAGGGGGTGCATCTAGGTAGAACTCTTCGAACATGACCTTTATCAGCTTGTTCTGACCGACGGCGGAGGGTTTGATAATGCAACACACTTCCTCGCCTTGGCGGGCGCACCGCAACTCTTTGCACCTCTTCCTTCAAAGGGAACTATTCGACGAGGACGAAGGCTTCGAGGTCGGCCAGTTGCGCTCGGGACGCTCTGTCGCCGCTCCTGTACAGCCGTATTTTGCCGAAGATGTCCGGCGAATGCTTGGTAGGAGGAGCTCGCTAGAGCGGTGAGTCGAATCACACCGTTCTGGCGAGCTCTAGGCGGGAGGTTTCTTCCCATTGTCAGTCTACTGCCCGCGGCGCTTACTGCCCCATTACGGTGCCGGCCTGTGAGATTCGCAAAGTTCCGTACACAAGGGGCGTAACGAGAATGTCTGAGGCCATTCGGGCGTTGAGCTCATTTACGAGCGCATCCCATTTTGACCGAAGGCGTTCCACCTGGGCCTTGTGCATTCTGGTCACCTTGGGGTCATTCAGGCTCTGCATGATGCGCTCATGCTCTTTGACGCGCGAGCCATATGCTCGATTTGCCGATACAATCCGACGCCTGATCTCGTCTTTGTTTACTTCGGCCAGGCGTTCCTTTGCCTTGCGTTGGCGCAGGTAGATTGCAGAATCAAGTAAATCGACCATGCTATCGTCAAAAACCGGAACATCGACACGGTCTTTGCAGGTGAGAAGAACCTGCTCAAGGTCGGCTAGGGAGACGGGCAGCTCGTCGCCGGTCGACGCCTCGAGCAGGGTGGCGGTGATTTCGGTTGAGGTCCGATATCCCCGCTGCTCCCACTCGTAAAGACAGAAGAGGTAGTTCCCTTCCGCAAGGCTGGGGTAGTCGCACTGCAGGTGCGCGACTGGCGTGGCGGGCGACGCGGAGGCTTCTGCCGCCGAGAGGGCGAGCTCGGCGAGGGGGTGGGTTACTGACACGTAGAGTGCTTGGTCGTCGATGTCGTCGGCACCGTCAAAGCACAAGGATACGACCTGTGCGTCGGAAGACAGGTACTTCTCGAGGCGCCTACGCTCGGCGTTCTCGCCGTCGGTACGCCTTCCTCTCTCAAGCGTCTCTAGGCGATGTGCTAACGATCGCTTGTCCGAAGGTGCGAGACGGCACCTGAGACGGCTGGGGCTCTCTTTGGTGACTGTTGCTTTGGGACAGATCCGAGCCAAACAGGTTGCCACAAGATGCCTGAGGAGCTCCATCTGGGTTCCCCTCTCTTGGTTGGCGGTCCTGTCCTCGCGATTCAGGTCCAGTAGGAAAAGGTCCCTCGAATCGTCTTCGAGGAGCGCCTGCTCTTCTCTGAGTCGGATGGCGTTGTCGATTAGCTGGTTTGCGCGCGCAGCCTGCTGGCATGGGTCGAGGTCGAGGGTCAGCGCTGATGCGGTGAGGTCCGCCTGGATTTGGCCCAGCACCCCTTCCAGGTCGCCGATGGTGGAGCTGAAAACCCCCAGTCTCTCGAAGCAGCGGTGGAAGATGCGGCACTCCACGGTGTCTTCGGTCACGAAGTTGAAAATGCGCACCTTGGGGCTTTTCTGGCCGTACCGGTCGATGCGTCCGATGCGCTGCTCAATCTTCATCGGGTTCCACGGGATATCGTAGTTGACGAGACGGCTGCAGAACTCATAATCCAGACCCTCGCAGCCCACTTCGGAGCTTAGGAGCGCGTCGAGAGCGAGAGGGTTGTCGGAGGGTAACCTGAACCGATCTCGCAGCGCCTGCCGCTCTTCCATCGGGATGTCGCCTGACACAATTGCGCACCTGATGCCTGCCGCACAGAGTTTGGGCTGCAGGTAGCGCAGGGTACCTTTGAAATAGGCAAACACCAGCGTCTTCCCGCCGTCGCTCGAGCGGAGCGCGTCCTTGACAATCCGAAGGAGCTGCCTGGACTTGTCGTCTTCTCCGGGAAGCGCTCCGGCATAGGTCCGGAGTCGCTCTGCCTTGTCTCTCAGGGTCATCTCAGCATGGGGCCAGCTGCCTCCGGGCCAGACACCCTCTTCGTCGAGGTCGTCCTGTTCCGAATATTCGGCTACGCTCGCCAGACCCCGTTCGACGATGGAGTCTAGGACCTGGGCGAAGGCGGGCAGACAGCTCGTGATGTAGCGCTCGATATTTGACATGATGAACTTTGCTGCCGCAGAACCGTGGAGAAGGGTGAACACCTCGTTCTCGAAGTCTCGTGCGGCGTCGTAGAACTGCCGTTCGGCAGGGCAGTAAGACGTTATGACCGTCACGGGGTCTCGCGTTGTGAACGCGCCGATGTCCCGGCGCTTGGTACGGTTGATGACGTGCGAAAAGGTATGGAGGTCTTCCAGGTCTCGCAAGAGCGCTATGCGGTCTTCGGCTCCGAGGTCGCTGGTTTGGTCAGCGAGCCTGCCCTTCCAATGCTCGAGCAGCTTGTTGCCCCCGAATCGCTCTTCGGACCAGTCGTTTGTCTTGGGAATTGCGGCCAGGGCCTCCAGTGCGTTTCTGCGCCAGCCTGGGTCCGCGGGATTGCGGACGGCGCGTATCGCGGCGTTCACATGGGCGTTCGGCTCTGCCACGGCAGTGAAGTGGCCCTCGTCAAAAAACTCTTCCGGCTGCAGAAGGTTCAGTAGGACGAAAAGGTCGTGCGATTTGAGCTGAATCGGGGTCGCGCTCAGAAATACGGCCGCCGAGCTGCAGTCGGCCAGCCGGTTTGCAGCGCAATGCGATTTGGAGGACGGGTTGACAACATGGTGGGCCTCGTCGAGGATCATGAGGTCGAGGCCCTCGAAATATTCGAGGCTGGCCAGCCTCTCGAGTCGTGCGAGGTTTTCCTCCATACGGAGCATTTCGAGGCCCAGGATGCAGCGGGAGTACTCGCGGGGCCACTCGTCTTCGAGTTCGGCTTCTCTGACGCAGTAGTCCAGGGATGCTGAGTCGAGGACGTCAAAGCGAAGGCCGAACTTGCCCATCATCTCCTGGCGCCACTTCTCGGCCAGCTCCTTGGGGCAGACGATTGCGACTGTGTTCGCCATGCCGCGCTTCTCGAGCTCTTTTAGGATTATGCCCGACTCAATGGTTTTGCCTACACCCACTTCGTCCGCGACGAGGATGCGGTGCCGGTCGGAGTTCAGGAGCTTCCTCAGGGGGCGGAACTGGAACGGAATGAATTTGATTTTGCCGGAGCCCAGCATGAGGGGTTCGGTCGAGCCGCTGGCCCAAAGCTTGCGGCAAGCGTACAGCTCGAGAAGCCGCCCGACCCCGATCGTCTCGCGGGTGGACTGGAAGCCGCAGGCCTCCAGCTGGTCCTCGTAGTAGACGGAGACGCTGCCTCCGCTGTGAAACACCCGATAGCGCCCCATGCCGGCGACAGCGGGTAGAAGTTCGACAACGACGCCCTCGACCTCGCCGTCTATCGCAAGTTTAACTTGCTGGCCTAATGAAAACGCCATTGGAGCCTCCTCATACTGCCTGTGCAGACGCTTCAATTATAGGCTACGGAGCAGGGCTTACGGTCCGGATACCGAAGGGAGGGGTCCCTGCGAAACGGTTGCTGCTATACTCGGCTGGTTGACAAGCCCCGCCGAGAGTCCTGAAGAAGTGCGAATGACTACCAACTCGAATAGAACGAACACAGAGAACCTCGACTTTCGAGAAGAGGACGCAAGTCTTGCCGAGGTCGAGGCGGCGATAAGCGGGGTCGTCGACGCCAATCGCAGGGAGGCCGAGAGGCTGGAGGGCGAAAGCCGCGAGATGTCTGTTGTGGACTACGACGACGCCGACCGGTTGAAGCACATGAGGCACGAGGCGAAGAGCTGCCGAAAGATGCAGGCGGAGTACGAGGCCTACATGCCGAGCCCATACTTCTGCCACTTCGAGGCGTCGATGGACGGTGGCGAAGTCGCCTCGTTTTACGTTGGCGAGAAATCGATACGTTGCGGAGGCAAGCTTCTTGTCATTGACTGGCGCAGCCCCCTGGGCGGGACGTACAGGAACAAGACGCAGCGAAAGTTCCGGGTCAACCAGGACGGCGCCGACACCCATCTCTACGAGCTGAAGATGCGACGGATGGTGTCGGTCGAGGGGGGTCGGCTCAGGGGCGTCAACACCGAATATGACTCTGCCGCTGAAGGCCTGGAGGGAGAGCTGGTCGATCCGTTCCTGAGGTCGGTCCTGCTCGATAAGAGGCGTAACTACAAGCTTTCGGACATCATTCGGTCAATCCAGGAGAACCAGAACGCGATTATGGAGCTTCCCGTTGACGCGTCTTTCATCGTTCAGGGGTGCGCCGGGTCTGGCAAGACGATGATCATGCTCCACAGGTTGTCCTATCTGTCGTACAACAACCCCCGGATTGACCTCTCGAAGTATCTAGTGCTCATGCCCAGCGACTTCTTTGATGGCCAGATAGAAGACCTGTGCAACCAGCTCGGCTTGGGCGCGACCTCGCGCATGACGGTCGAGGCGTTCTATCTGGCTGCGGGCAGGAGGTTGTCCAGAAACGACGTCAGGGCGACGCACGGAAGAGGCGCCGCGACCCCGAAGGTTCAATTCGAAATGTCCGGGCTTTCCGTCGAAGGCTGCCTTCCCGATGGGTTTCTTGCAACGGTTTACTCCGAGGGCTTCGCCGCGTCTCTCGTCGAGTCCCTGGAATCTCGCAAGTGCCAAGTCTGGGAGAAGATGCGCAGGTTCGGGGTCGACTCCCTTCTCGGTCTTGCCTACGACCCGTCTATGCCGCCCCATAACCTGGCGATTGCGGTGGTCCGTGCGGCCAGGCGTCTGCGCGACTCTATCCCTGGAGCGCTTGAACGCGCCGAGGCGGCGCGCGGGCGCTTCGAAAGGGCCAAAGCAAACCTCGACCGAGCTCTGGGCGCCCTTGACGCATGTCATTCGACCCTTGACCCGCTTGCCGCCGTTGTGCGCGACACCCTGCCCTCCGGGCTCGACGCCCTGACGCTCCAAGTGGTTGAGGCACGCGAGTCGATTGAGCTGTCGCGCGGGCAGGCTGAGGACGCCCGGGTCGCGCTGACCCGCGAGGAGGGCGATTCCGAGGAGGCCGGGTACGTCTATGCGGCCCTAGAGTCGGAGGTACGACGCATAGAAAGGGAGACAGTCGACGTTGACAAGCTCGTTGACGACCCCGGGGTTCGAGAGCGGGCAGAGCGATCCGTCGACAGCCTTGGACTGCTCGTAGAATCGTTGCGCGAGGAACTCAACAAAGCGCGCATCTTCGAGTTTGCGAAGAAAAGGGCACTGCGGGAAGAGATCGAAGGTGCGGAATCAAAATACCGCGAGGAGTTCGACAGGGCGCTGCGCGAAGGCGCGAGCGCCCTGGCCGCCGAGCTAAGCCTGACGAGAGACGCCAACCTCCAGGCCGCCAGGGACCGCCTGGAGGAGGCTGCGGCTGCTCGGGAGACCAAGGCGGCAAGGGTTCGAAGCACGCGTGAGCTGCTTGACAGAGTCGGGGGTGCCATCGCGTCCCAGCAGAAGGGGCTGGGGAGGCTGGAGCGGACGATTGACGCCGCCCGCGCCGTTGTGGCGGCCTTCGACGGCGAGCGACTCCCCAACCTCTCCAAGCTGGAGGACATCGAGGTCGCATGCTGTTGGAGCGGCGCCGTCGCCGAGTATAGGCGCGCTTTCGACGGGCTCGGCGCAGTGGCCACGACGTGGCTCCAAGGGAGCGAGTCGAGGGTCGACATCCTCAGGAACGAGGCCGAGACTGCCCGGGAAGACTGCGAGGCCGCCGAGCTCGAAGCCAGGGCGGAAGGGCGCAGCGAGGCCCTCCGGTTGGCCGACGAGGCCGCAGCAGAGCTGGACTGCGACGTCTTTCTTGATGCCTTCTACAGTCCCGTCCGGTCGCTTGAGGCGATGTACGGCGTCGAGGGTGGGTCCTATCGTTACGGGCTGTACCTGAAGACGCTCTTTTGCTCCATCTATTACGGGAGTCTGCGGGGTTCCTACGCTTGCGTCTGCGTCGACGAGGCCCAAGACCTGTCCCCGGCTGAGCACATGCTACTGCGGAGGCTGGTGGGAGCAGGGGTTCCTTTCAACCTGTATGGCGACGTCAACCAGAGAGTGTCGCCCTACCGCGGCCTGAGCTCATGGGCGGAGCTTGACCACGTCCTGCCGTTCAGCCTGCACAGGCTGAACGAGAACTACCGCAACTCCCTGCAGATAACCAGGTACTGCAATGAGCGCCTGAACATGGACGTTGTGCCGGTGGGTCTGGAAGGCGCCGAAGTCGGGTTGTCCTCCTTGTCCGAAGCAGTTGAGGCGTTGTTCCAGGCTAGGTCGCAGGCGGAGAGGGCTAGATGCGCGGTGATTTTCAAGCGCGGCCTTCCGGGTGTCAGGACGGCTCTGAGCCCCCTCCTAGGGCGCGATGCCTCCTGGGGTGTCGTGGATGTCTCGAAGATCTCCGTCATCCCGGTCGAGGCGGCGAAGGGTCTTGAGTTCGACTGTGTCGTCGTAATCTGCAACGGCATGAGCGAAAACGAATCCTACATCGCCATGACCAGGGCGCTTGAAACGCTCGTCATGACGAGCGTGGTGGAGGTCGCCGCCGGTCATGTCGATGACATGCCCACAGTCCAGGAGGTCCGCGAGGCGACGATCCGCGGGACGGACCTCGGTCACGGTCAGACGGAATCCCCTGTCGGCGAGGTGCCGGCAACAGCGACGGGCCCCGAGGCAGCCAGGGGTGTCGGTGGGCCGGAGTCCTCTGCAACCGAAGAAGATCCATTCTTTGATATAGAGTTCTGACTATCCCGTTGGAGGAACCATGGCTACCAACCTCGAGCAACTCATCGAGAACCGCAGACGAATGATCGACGTACTCGAGCTGAACAACTCGGCGCGCGGGGTCCAGAGCTTGCTGACCGATCTGTATCCCGACTCTGCCCACTTTGTCTACGAGCTGCTTCAGAACGCGGAGGATGCCAGGGCCTCGAAGGTCGAGTTCCGGCTCGCGGGCGACGGCGTCTACTTCGCCCATGATGGCGCTCGGGAGTTCACGATTGAGGACGTGGATGCTATCACGGGAATCGGCGGTAACATCGGCAAGCGCGACGACTCCAGCTCGATTGGAGAGTTCGGTGTCGGCTTTAAGGCCGTCTTCTCGTACACGCGTGCGCCCGAGATCCATTCCGGGGACTTTCACTTCAGGATTCGGGACCATTTTTTGATTGAGCTCGACGGCGTGCCTCAAAGGTTTCTAAGGCACCGTCCGGAAGAGCGTTGGACCGAGTTCTGGCTGCCGTTTGACAACCCGTCTAAGACTGCGCCCAAGGCGTTCGCCGAGACGCGGGACGGTTTGACAAGGCTCGACGAAACCGCGCTGCTGTTCCTGAGAAACATAGCGAGGATTGACTATCAGATTGGCGGGGCCAAAATCGTGGTCGGCGGTGTCGAGCGCCGCGAAGGAGAGAGGGGCAAGGTAGAGCTCCTCCGACGGCTGTCTGACGGGCGGACCGTGGCAAAAACATTTCTACGCTATATTGAGGACAAGACCGTCACATCCAGCCGCGGGAAGACGAAGAGACTCCCGCTTGCAATCGCGTATAGCCTGGAGACTGATTCGGGCGGGGCTGAGTTCATAGCGCCTGTGGACGGGAAGACCTGCGTGTACTTCCCGGCGGAAAAAGAGGTCTCCCACCTGCGGTTCCATATCAACGCGCCTTTTTCGGCGACAGTCGCTCGTGACAGCATTCGCGACTGCTGTGAGAACGACAGCCTTATGGCCGACCTGGCCGCCCTTGTCGCCAGGTCCCTCCACGATCTCAAGGTCCGCGGGCTGCTGGGCGTCTCGCTCTATGCCGTTATGCCTAACGACCGGGACGGGTTGAGCAGGGTATATCGGCCCATCCTCGACAGGGTCGTCGAGGAATTTCGCGACAAGGACCTGGTCCAGGACTGCCAGGGAGGATTCATCAGCGCCAGAAATGCTATTCGCGGCAGTAAGACGTTCTCCGATCTCCTGGATGCCGGCCTGCTCGCGGACTTTGCTGGTATGGACGCCAGGTGGGCCGCAAATCCCGGCCTCAAGAGCGTCGCGAGGCGCGAGTACGACTTTCTGGACACGCTGGGCATCCGCGAGTACGGCGAGTACGACTTCGCAAGGGCGTTCAACAAGCCGACGTCGAGGGACCGCCTGCTGAGAGCCATGTCCGGAATGCAGACCCCGGGCTTGAAACGCGCTTACCAGGCACTCTATGCCGTCTGCAGTAAATATTTTCGGGGTGATGACGCGGAATGCGACGAAGAAGAGCGCGAACGCAGGGCAAAGGCCTTTAGCGCGTTCTATACCACGCTAAAGGCCTCCGCCATCGTGCGGTGCACCGATGGTCACATGTGCCCCGCGAACCATGCGTTCGTTATGCCCGCGGGCTTCAGCGCTGACGACATCCACGACCCGATCGCCGACCCGAAGCTGTTCTCGGACGGAGCCTCGACGAAGGGCTACGATGTGCGGGCGGTTCGAGAGATGCTCGGCGGCCTCGGTATGCGCGAGTACGGTACGGACGTCATTCTCGAGAGGCTCGTGGAGAAGTACTCCTCACTCGAGCATGGTCAGGCCGCGGAAATCGCGCGTAGCGAGGAGTACTACCGAGACATACTCACCCTTGCTAGGGAACATGCACGCGGAACTGACGTTGACGTGGCGGGGAAGCCTATCTTCCTGGGAATGATGCCGGACGGCAAGACGCGGTTCCTCGAAGCGGACAAACTCGCCCTCGGCGATGCGTTCAACAATGACTTGGGCGACGAGATTGCTGCCTTCCAGGGTTTCGCACGCGTCCACCCCGTCTACGCGAGGAAGTATCAAAAACAGCCCGACCTGGCCGACTTCATCGATTACCTGCGCTGGGCGGGGGTCCACACCAAACTTGAAATCGTGGAGAGCACGATTAAAGACAACCCCGAGTACCGGAGGATGTTGTCGTTGGGAGGGACTTACACGGCCAAAGGCACGGCCACTGATTTCACCGTAAGGGGGCTTCCCGATTCGCTTTCGGGGGTATCTCGCGGTCTTTCTCTGGCGTTGTGGGAGCTGCTGTGCTCCAACGGATCGACCGCCAAGTACGCAATGGCGATTTACCACCCCAACGCCAGGTCGGCGGTGCAGACCGCCGACTCGCAGCTGATAGCGTTCCTCAAGGCGTCCGCGTGGCTGCCGGACGACCTGGGCGAGATGCACAAGCCCGGTGAGATTGCGTTTCAGCAGCTGGACCATGCTTTCAGGGAGATGGCGACCGGTGCGCTCATCTCTGCCCTGAATATCGGATCGGCTATATCTTCCAAGCTGGAGGCGGAGTCCAACCTGAAGGCCGAGGCCGCCAAGCTCGGCCAGCACCTGATCAGCGACGAGGACTACATGTTCCTTCAGAAGGCGAAGGAGAAGGAGCTGAAAGAGGCCCAAAGGCGTGCCGAGAGGGAAGCACAGAAGCTTGGCCCTCAGGACCTCCTCGACAGGCAGAACAGGGAGTCTCGCGGGGGGACGGAAGACCATGGGCCCGAGAGTTCGGGCGCCGTGAGGAACCCCGAGAGGCGTGCACAACGCATCGGGGATACAATCCGGGACATGGAGAGCATCCCGATAAGGCGGCGGACAAGGTTCTCCATCGTCACGGATGCCGACAGGGGGGAGAGGGAGACCTTGAAGGCCTGGTATCGAGGGGGCTGTCAGATTTGCAACAACCGGATTATGCGCTACGACGGAGAGCCCTACTTCGAGGCAATTAACATAATCAGCAGCTCTGACCTTCCGGATAGGTTCAGGGCAAGCGTTTCGACGGGTTGGAACTCACTCTCTCTGTGCCCCAACTGCGCCGCAAAGTATCGCTACAGCAACAAGAAACTGAGTGGGTTTGCAGAGCAAGTTGAGGCGGCATGCGTTGTCCCCGGGGATGACGCGCCCATAGCGATTTCCTTCGAGCTTGCTGGAAGGACGGCCGATATCAAGTTCTGCCCAAAGCACTTTATCGCTCTCAGGGAGGGCCTGCGCCGCCTGGACCAGGGTCGGGATAATACCGAACGCTAGTGGAACGGGGGCCTTAAGGGGAAGATGACAAGGCCCCCGGTTCGTATCTGCAGGCGCCGGGAAGAAAGAGGGTATGACGCCGTATCCGGGATGGTGCGCCGGTGGACTCGGCCGCTTTGCCGCCGAGCCTCGTGGCTCGGGCGCCGGGGTCGACCAGTCGCGCCCCCGCAGTCCTGCCGCCTTGGGTGGCTTGGCCCGGAGCCCCCTGGGACCGGAAACGCCTCTAAAAATTTATTATCCCCCAATTTGTGTACGTCTCATGTACCGACGCCCCCACGCTTGCCCCCCGCCTGCGCCTGCGTGTATAGTTCTCCCTCGCGCCGCACCCCAGTCGATGCGGCCGCGCGAACCCCGAGAACCGGATACTGCGGAAGACGCAGGAGGTCAGACAGACCA
>UQBS01000043.1 GCA_900539345.1 uncultured Coriobacteriaceae bacterium
AGTGACGGCAGTGCTTCTGGTGCGCGGCGCTTCGCTCAACCGCGTTGTCTTTTTTAACTGGATTGCGTACATGCTCCTTTTCTTCGCGGGGGTGCTGGCCATGGCGGTCGCGCCCGAAGATGCCGCCCGGCTCGGCTCGAACCTTGCCACGAGCGCTCGCGTGGGCTTCACCATGCTGCTCGTGCTCTTCGTCGTGGCCCCCGAGCGCTGGTCAAAGATGGACCTCACCAAGCGAGCGAGCCTCTTCCTGCTTATCCCCGAGGCACTAGCGGCGCTCGTGCGCTACATCGCCGTGCCCGCACACCTGTCGCAGGCGCAAGGAGGTCAAGCCGCGCTCATGACCTATGGCGGCACGGCGGTCATCTTCATTCTGTCAGCCGCCATCGTCATCATGCTCGGTTTTCTGCTGCTGCGCTCTACGGAAGCGGCCGCCCAAAGCGCAATGCCTATCGACCCCGCAGCCGACCTCACGGCGGCCATCGCCGTGCAGGACACCGTGGAGGGGCTCGTCTCTCATGAGCTCGCCAACCGCTACGGTCTCACCCCACGCGAGGCAGAAGTGGTGCGCTGCGCAAGCCAGGGCCACTCCCTCGAGAAGACCGCCGAGCTTCTGAGCGTCTCGGTCAACACGGTGCGCACGCACAATCGCTCTGCCTACGCAAAGATGGGCGTCCATTCCCGACAGGAAATCATCGAACTCGCCGCGACTGTGAAGGCAGAACTCGCCGAGAAGCACTAGTAGTGCGACAAGCGCGAGCCTTCTGCCGCTTCGCCATTACAACCGCATAGGCGGAAGAATGCGCAATTGGCCAGCCGCCCTCGGCCATCGTCTGGGCATGCGCAATTGGCCAGCCGCCCTCGGCCATCGTCTGGGCATGCGCAATTGGCCGGCTGCCTTCAGGCATCGTCCGGACATGCACAATTGGCCGGCTGCGCCCGATTATCATTTGAGCACACGCAACGAGGCGCCTGCGCGTAACCATCGCCCGGGCGCGTGGCTTAACCCCCCTCGTCTCTCTTTTGTGAGTTGACACAATAACCCCAGGTAAAACCCTTCGTCTCGCCCATGCGATGTGAAACGTGGGCGTGTGGGTTACCTTTCGTCTCGTCGAGCCGGACGCAAGCCCGGCATTACGCGCCCCTACCGGCGGCGAGCGTGCCAGGCATACTGCATGCCGAGTGCGCACACCGCCGGGCGGGGCCATTCGAAGAGAAAGGTTGACCGATGGAGATGAACCGCAGGAGCTTCCTCAAGACCGCCGGCGCAGCCGGTGTCGCCAGCGCCGCCCTGAGCAGCGTCGCACTGGCCGACGAGGCAATCGCCGAAGTCGAGTACCCCAAGGGCGCATGCGCTTCTGACTACGAGTGCTCCCCCGTTGAGGTTGCCCCCATCACCGAGTTCGCCGCTGAGTACACCTATGACGTCGTCGTGGTCGGCGGCGGCACCGGCGGCGTGCCTGCGGCCCTGACCGCCATCGAGGAGGGCGCCACGGCCTGCGTGCTCCAGAAGGAGTCCGTCTGCATCTCCCAGGGCGCCAACGAGAGCGGCGTCGAGCTCGAGATGAGCGACCCCCAGGGCATCAAGAACTACATCCGCGGCTACATGGAAAGCGTCGACTGGCGCGCCGACCGCGGCCTGGTGGAGTACTACACCTACCACTCCGGCGAAACCATGCGCTGGCTGCGTCTTCGCGCCGAGGAAGCCGGCAACCCGCCCGCAAACGTCTCCACCGAGGAAGACGTGTACGAGGACGGCACCAAGTCGGTCCGTCACGAGTGGAACTACGGCCCCAAGCCCCAGTGCAACCTTGAACTCATCATGGCCCTGGCCAACCTGGCCGAGGAGCGCGGCGTCGACTTCTACTACGAGACCCCCGGCGTCCAGCTCATCCAGGGCGAGGACGGCACCGTGACCGGCGTCGTGGGCAAGAACGCCGCCGGCGAGTACATCAAGTTCAACGCCACCATGGGCGTCATCCTCTCCACCGGTGACTACCAGAACAACGAGAGCCTCGTCGAGCGCTACTGCCCCGACATCCTGGGCTTCGACCGCAAGCAGTTCGGCAAGACGGGCGACGGCATCCTCATGGCCATGCAGCTCGGCGCCGGCATGGTGCAGACCGGTCACTGCCATATGATGCACGACTTCGACTCGGGCCCCATGGCTTCCGTGCCCTTCATGGCCGTGAACATGGACGGCAACCGCTTCATGAACGAGGACATGCCTTTCACCATGATCAACGTTCAGATGCGCGACCAGCCCAAGCCCGGCTGGTTCGTCCAGATTTACGACGGCAACTACGAGACCACCGTTCCCGAGATGGGCTTCAAGGCCACTCCCGCCGACGCCGTCCAGAAGTGGATGCCCGAGGTCGAGATGGACCGCTCCGTCGCTTCCGGCAACAAGGTCATCGAGGGCCTCGTCGACCTGTACTGCGCCGACACCCTCGAGGAGCTCGCCGAGAAGATCGAGGTTCCCGCCGACGCCCTGATTGCCAGCGTGGAGCGCTACAACGAGCTCGTCGACGCCGGCTTCGACGAGGACTTCGGCAAGAACCCGCAGTACCTCAAGAAGATCGAGCAGGCTCCGTTCTGGGGCGCCCGCAAGCACATTCGCGTCTCCGCCCTGTGCGCCGGCATGACCGTCAACGAGAACTACCAGGTCATCACCACCGAGGGCGAGGTCATTCCTCACCTGTGGGCCACGGGCTTCGGCGCAGGCCAGCTCTGCGGCGCACCCGACTGGTCGATGTATCAGTCCGGCATGAGCGCCGGCCACTGCTTCACGTCCGGCCGCTACACCGCCATCCAGGCCGTGACCGGCGGCTTGGAGCCCTCCAAGCCCGTCATGTGGGAGGACATCGCCGACCTCGTGCCGGAGCAGTAAGGAACAAGCGGCGCCAGCAAGCAGCTACAAACAACAAGCGCGGGCGGGACGTCTTCGATTGCGTCCCGCCCGCGCTTGTTGTAACAACTCAGGAGGTCAAAAGCGGGCAACACGCCGCCGCCAGCTCCGTCGGCCGCCGAGTCTCACGCCAGCGCGACCCCTGCGAGAAAACCCTTGGCCTACGTCTGACAGCAAACCGGGCCGCGCGTCCGTATGAGCATTCCGCACCGAGGTAACCGGGCCTTCTCCCATGCCCAAATCAAGCCGCGCGCCTGCGTGAACCCTCGGCCTCCCTACCCCTCCACGTCAATCGTGAGGAGCTTCTCCACGATGGCTTGGACCTTGGCGAGGTCGCCGGGCAGGACGTGCTCGTTGGTGGAGTGGGCGTCGCGCATGCCGTTGGCGATGACGATACCCGGGATGCCATAGGCAACCGAGACGTTGTTGTCGCTGCCGCCGAACGTGGGCTTGCCCACGGCTGCCATGCCGAGGCTCTCGCAGGCACGCTCGAACAGGCGCACGGGGGCGGAGTCCCCGCCCATGCAGTAGGCATGGCACGCCTCGCTCACCTGAATGGTCACCTCGCCGCCCAGCTCCTGCGCCGCGCGCTCAAAGATGTCGCGCACGACCTGGGTCTGATGCACCGCCTTGGCATGGTCGTAGCTGCGGACCTCGCCGCGGATAACCACGTCGCTCGGCACGATGTTCGTGCCGCGACCGCCGGAGATAATGCCCATGTTGCACGTGGTGTCATCGCCGATGCGACCGCATTGCACCTGGTCAATGGCGTGAGCAGCAATCTTGATGGCATTGACGCCACGCTCAGGATAAAAACCGGCGTGGGCGGAGCGGCCGATGACCTCGATGGTGAGGTAGAGAATCGTGGGGGCCTGGTAGGCATACTCGTTGGGGTCGGCCGAATAGTCGAGCGTGAACGCGACGGGGGCCTTGGACTGCGAGAAGTCGAACGCACGAGCGCCAACGTTACCGACTTCCTCGGCCACCATGCAGGCGAGCTCGACGGGGCGGTGCGGGATGCCAGCCTGCTGCAGGTGGTCGACCGCCGCCATGACGCAGGCGATACCAGCGAGGTCGTCGGCGCCCAGGACCGTGTCACCCAAGCTCGTAATCATGCCGTTGGCGTGGACCTTCGCATGCTTGGAGAAAGCGGGCTGCACCGTATCCATGTGCGTGATGAACAGGACGGGCTCGCCCACACCAGGAAGCGTCGCGAAAAGGTTGCCGCAGTCGCTGCCCGTATGCACAAGACGCACCAGGTCAGAGGCGCTGTCCATAAGGCGGCCGAAACGACGCGTAGAGGTAATCGAGGTCACCATGCCGTCGTTCTTGCCGCTCGTGGCGTCCTCTACAACGTTGAAGCCCAGGTCCTCAAGGCGCTTGCGCACCTCGGCGGCCATCTCGTGCTCGTGAAACGAGGGCGAGTCAATCTCAACCAGCTCGCAGAAAATGCGCTCAACCTGCGAAAGCTCGTAGCCCGGAGCCACCTGGTAGCCCATCTGTCGAGACTGCCCCGCCTGTGCCTGCGCGTCCATTCTATCGCTCCCGTGTCTTTCCCCTTGCCCGGGCACGCGGTCCGGGCGCATCTAATATATATGTTGGGATGGTACACGAGACTGCGCACAAGCAGACGAAGTGCACAGGACAACCACCGTATACGCCAGGTCGCCAGGCAGAGCGGCAAAAACCCAGGCGTGGACGGCACTGCGCCCACGCCTGGGTAAGACCAAACATCTATGGGATATACGCCGTGACCGGAATGGACGGCACGACCGCACCCAGGTAGGACATACGCAGGGCGCCGTGCATTGGCCGACATCGTTTCGACGGCATCCACGCTCAGGTGAGACAAACCGCTATGCGGCCAATGAATGGCCGTGCCTCGCGACCGCACCCACACTCGAACGGCAGGTGTTAGATCTGCCTCAGCAGGTTGACGAGCTCGATGGCACCCGTGGCGCACTCGTAGCCCTTGTTGCCCACCTTGGCACCGGCACGGTCGATGGCCTGCTCGAGGTTCTCGGTGGTGATGACACCGAACATCACGGGCACGCCGGACTTGAGCGACGTCTGCGCCACACCCTTGGCCACTTCGTTGCACACGAGCTCATAGTGCGAGGTGGCGCCACGAATAACGCAACCCAGCGCGATGACGGCGTCGTACTTGCCGCTCTCAGCCATCTTCTGCGCCACGAGCGGAATCTCGAACGCGCCGGGCACCCATGCCACGTTCACGTCCTCATCCGGCACCCCGTGACGATGCAGACCGTCAAGCGCACCAGAGAGCAGCTTGTTCACGATAAACTCGTTGAACCTGCTCGCCACAATGCCAACCTTGATGCCCTCGTTAACAACGTTACCCTCAATAACCTTAACCGCCATGATGACTCCTTTTTCTCAATGTCAATCAATCCACTTATAGTTAACCAAGCGTTCCAACAAACACCCTGTATAAACAGGAGCCTTGTTCATCGCATGCGGGCAAGGACTTTGTTCAGCGCGAGTTCCGCAGCTGGTTGTGGCCTGTTGCCACAACCAGCGAGGACTGTCTGAGCGAGGAACAAAGTTCCTTGCTCCGGCCTCCCGCTCTTAACGCGCCGCCGGGCGGTTCGCGGGCAGCCCGTGTCGGCTCGCGGGCCCCGACCCTCGTCCCCCGCGCAAGCGCGCCCTGCCCTTAACGTGCCCCTAGACGCCCCGCGCGATCGGCTGTTCAGCGCGCGTGGGCAGGGGTCTTTGTTCAGCGCGAGTTCCTCCCGGCCCTTTACGCGCCGCCGGACGGTTCACGATCGGCCGTTCAGCGCGCGTGGCCTTGGGCTTTGTCCCGCGCGCAGTTCCGCAGTGCTCCGACGCAGTCGGAGCGGTACGAGGACTGTTTGAGCACGGGGCAAAGCCCAAGGCCCGACCACGCTCGCTACGCCGACAGTGCCGTCTCAAAGATGTGGCCCATCTTGCTCGCCTTCACCTCGAGGTAATGGCGGTCGCACTCGTGGGCGTGGATCTCGATCGGCACGCGCTCGACAATCTCCAGGCCAAAGTCGCCCAGGCCGTAGATCTTGCTGGGGTTGTTGGTGAGCAGACGGATGCTCTTGCAACCCAGGCTGCGCAGAATCTGCGCACCACTCCAGTATTCGCGCAGGTCAGGGGCGAAGCCGAGGGCCTCGTTGGCCTCGACGGTGTCCATGCCCTCCTCCTGCAGGCGATACGCCTTGAGCTTGTTGATGAGGCCGATGCCGCGGCCCTCCTGGCGCATGTAGAGGATGACGCCGCGGCCCTCCTTCTCGATCTGAGCCATGGCGCGGTGGAGCTGGTCGCCGCAGTCGCAGCGCCTGGAGCCGAAGACGTCGCCGGTGAGGCACTCGGAGTGCACGCGCACGAGCACATCGCGGCCGTCGCCAATCTCACCCTTCACGAGGGCAACGTGCTCCTCGCCAGTGATGTCGTTCACGAAGCCGTGGATGGTGAACTCGCCGTAGTCGGTGGGGAGCTTGGCCACGGCCTCCTCGCGCATGTGGTTGTCATGCACGCGGCAGTAGTCCTGGAGCTGCTTGATGCTCACGAAGACGACGCCGAGCTTCTTGGCAAGGGCGGCCAGCTCGGTGGTGCGCATCATCGTGCCGTCCTCGCGCATGATCTCGCAGCACAGGCCGCACTGCTTCATGCCGGCGTGGCGCAGCAGGTCGACGGTGGCCTCGGTGTGGCCGTTGCGCTGCAGCACGCCGCCGGGACGGGCGATGAGCGGGAACATGTGGCCGGGCCTGCGGAAATCCTCGGGGCGCGAGCCCTCCTCCACGACCTTGCGGGCAGTGTAGCCGCGCTCGGCCGCGCTGATACCAGTCGTGGTGTCAACGTGGTCGATCGACACGGTGAAGGCGGTCTCGTGGTTGTCGGTGTTGTTGGTCACCATGGGGTCAAGCTGCAGACGGGCAGCGATCTCGGCGCTCATCGGCATGCAGATGAGGCCCTTGGCCTGGCTCGCCATGAGGTTGACGTTGGCCTGCGTGGCGTACTGTGCGGCGCAGATGAGGTCACCCTCGTTCTCGCGGTCGGGGTCGTCGACCACCATGATGCAGTGGCCCATCTGAAGCTCGGCGATTGCCTCTTCAATGGTGTTCATCTCGATGTCTGCCATGGTCCTTGTCCTTTCTTAAAGGGTCAAATAAGCGAAAAAGATACGGGTAGTGCCAGCACGGCGGATTTGCCGCGCTCGGGAATGGATATTCTTTTGAGCGGATAACGCGAGTATCAGCTGCTAGAAGCCCTGTGCCTCCAGGTAGTCAAACGTGATGCCTCCAGGCGGGGCGGCGGATAATCGCTCGGCGGGCGCCCCGGAAGCCCCTTGCCCCTGCGCTGCCGCCTTGGGACCGGGGGCCGCGTCGCCCTTACCCAGCGCAATGCCGAGCAAACGCTGCACATACTTGCCCACCACGTCGTTCTCGAGGTTGACGGCATCGCCGGGGCGCTTGGAGAGCAGCGTGGTCTGCCCGCCCGTGTGCGGGATGACCGAGACCTCGAAACCGTCGTCGAACAGGCCCGACACCGTGAGGCTGATGCCGTCGATGGCGATGGAGCCCTTCTCGACGATGAGGGCGGCGACGGAAGGGGCGCAGGAGATGCGCACGCGAACGGCGTTTTGATCCTCGACGCGCGAAGCGACGCGGCCGGTGCCGTCGATATGGCCGCTCACGATGTGGCCGCCGAACCTGCCGCCCGCCGCCATGGCGCGCTCAAGGTTGACGTGGCTGCCAGGGCGCAGATGCCCCAGGCTGGAGCGGGAAAGCGTCTCGGGCATCACGTCTGCGGAGAAGCGCCCCTTGCCAAACGAGGTCACGGTGAGGCACACACCGTTCACGGCGATGGAGTCGCCCAGGGCGACGTCTTCCAGGACCTTGCTCGCCCCAATCGTCAAGCTACCGGCGCGGCCAGCGGGTGGAATGGAGACGACAGTACCGACTTCCTCAACAATGCCTGTGAACACGCTACTCACCCACCTTCGAAAGCGACTCGGACATGTGCTGCACCGTGGTGGCGCCACCGGGATAAAGCGGCCCGCAGGCAACGCAGGGCAGCGCGGTTGCGGCGTGCGCGTCGGTCGCGCGCCCCACACGCCAGCAAAGGCGCACGTCATCGCCGAGGACGTCGACATGCGGAGCGCCGAAGTACACGGCCTCGCCCATCACCGCAGGTGCCAGGCCTGCCACCGGGCCGGGAGCCGCAGGGTCGCCGAGCAGCTTGGGGGCAACATAGGCGACGACCTCGTCGACCAGACCGGCCGCAAAGGCGCTGCCGTGCAGGTGAGCACCGCCCTCGAGCAGCACCGAGTCGACGCCGCGGGCACCGAGGGCCTCCAGAACCCCCGCGAGGTCGACGTGGCCCGCCGCATCAAGGCCGAGCTCGAGCACCTCGACGCCGCGGTCACGCAGACAGGCGGCCTTCTCGGCGCCCTCGCCCGCCACCTCGCCGCACGCCACGAGCAAGGGTGCCTCCCCGGCCTCGGCGCTGCGGACAAGCGCGCAATCCTCAGCCAGCGCCAGATGCGTGTCGCACACCACGCGCAGGGGGTTGCGGCCGCCCGGCAGCCGGCAGGTGAGCAGGGGGTCGTCCGCCGCAACCGTACCCGCGCCCACCATGATGGCAGCCAGGCGGTTGCGCAGAGCATGGCCGTCCTCGCGAGCAATAGAGCCCGTGACCCAGCGCGCATCGCCCGAGGCACAGGCGATATGACCGTCGGCCGTCATGGCCCACTTGGCCACCACATAGGGCTCGCGGGACATGATGAAGCGGAAAAACACCTGGTTGATGGCGTCGCACTCGTCGCGCAAAACGTCGGTTGCCACCTCGATGCCCGCCTCGCGCAGTCGGGCGTTGCCCTTGCCGGCAACAAGCGGGTTGGGGTCGCGCGAGCCCACGACCACGCGTGCCACGCCGGCCTCGACGAGCGCGTCAGCGCACGGGGGCTGCTTGCCGTGATGGGCGCACGGCTCGAGCGTCACGTACACCGTTGCGCCGCGGGGGTCCTCACCACGAGCCGCACAGTCAGCCAATGCGCGGCGCTCGGCATGTTCCTGCCCATAGCACGCGTGCCAGCCCTCGCCGATCACACGCCCGTCGCGCACGATGACCGCGCCCACCAGCGGGTTGGGGTTCGTATGTCCCGCGCCGCGCGCCGCAAGCTCCAGCGCCCTGCGCATGAACGCAGCATCGAGGGCCTCCCCCTGGCCCACCCCTTCGAGCTGCGTACCAACCTTCCCTGCCATCACAAACCTTTCCTCCCGTAGCGACAGAAGGTCGGCGGACGTCTCAGGGCATGAAAAAAGCCCGCCGGCCACCTGCCGACGGGCTTCATGGATTCTCGGAATGCGTCTAAGGACGAGGGGCGCTTACACGCCTCCCGTAACCAAAAAACGTCATTCGCTGCTCTTCCATCCGGACTTTGACCGTTGGCCCTGGGTTCGCACCAGATCCTGCCCCTATTGGGGCTCGCGGGCTCGCGGGAGTTGCCTCCCGATCACCGCCAGTGAGGAATTGCACCTCGCCCTGAACAGATGACTATGTTGCGGCGTATCCTAACCCCACCGCCCCACAAAACGCAAGCAATTTCTAGAAAAAGTTTCCTTCAGAAAAGTTTTACCTGGTAGGAGGGGTCGTCTGGATGGGCCCACAGCCCCCAAGAAGCACTGCATCCCCGCCCCATCGTTTCAAAGTGCACGGGAGAGGCATCGTGACCGGTCAAAGACACCGGCAACTGCTGGCGCCGCGCTCGTCCAACGCGACGCACAAGTCGACGCTGTGTTTGATAATCTCTAGCTTGCCGAAAGGCATGCTTGACTAGACACGCGACGCATCAGCAGTGCCCTGCCTATCCAGACGCTTGCATACTCATCGGTATATGCCACGCTATCGGCGACAAGGTGGCCTGCGCCCCGCTCGCCCACAAGTCCCACTTCGCCCAAACTCAAAAAGCCCCGCCTCCCCTTCCCAGGCCATTTGCATAACCCCGCCTGGTACCGGGGCCATTCAGTGCTATAGTGGGTCGACTGCCCCGCCGGCAAGGTGCGGGGCGCACGGCAACGGATTCAGGAGCATGCAGATGAAATCGAGCATCGAGGCCCCCGCAGTGTCCGAAAAGCCGTCGCGCGAACAGTTCGCCTCACGGGTGGGCTTCCTCTTCGCGGCGGCGGGATGCGCCATCGGATTGGGCAATATCTGGCGTTTCCCCTACATCACCGGTCAGTATGGTGGAGCGGCTTTCGTCGTTATCTACCTGGTGTTTTTGCTTGTCTTCTCGCTTCCCATCCTTATCTTTGAGTTCACGTGCGGCCGCGGCTCGCACAAGGGCATCGCGCGCAGCTTCGACGTGCTCGAGCCCAAGGGAACCAAGTGGCACTGGGCAAAATGGCTGGGACTGGTAGGCAGCTACCTGCTCATGATGTTCTACGCCGCCGTGGCCGGCTGGATGCTCGACTACACGGTGAAGAGCGCGACGGGTGCCTTCGAGGGCATCGGCGCCGAGGGTGTGGAAGCCGTCTTCGGCACGATGCTGTCCAACCCCGGCGAAATGGTCGTCTGCTTGGCGGTGGTCGTCGTCTTCGGCGCAATCGTCACAAGTTTCGGCCTGCAAAAGGGCATCGAGCGTGTGAGCAAGGTGCTCATGTCTCTCCTGTTTGTGCTGCTTATCGTGCTGTGCGTCCGCGCCGTGACGCTGCCGGGCGCAAGCGAGGGCCTGTCCTTCTACCTCATGCCCGACTTCGGCAAGCTCTTCGCCAACGGGCCGGAAGGCTTCACCGACGCGGTGTTCGCCGCCATGGGCCAGGCGTTCTTCACGCTCGGCGTGGGCGTGGGCTCCATGAGCGTGTTCGGTAGCTACATGAGCCCGGAGCGCTCCATCACTGGCGAGAGCGTGCGCATCGCAGGCCTTGACACGCTCGTGGCCCTCATGGCCGGCCTCATCATCTTCCCCACCTGCTTCACCTTCGGCGTGGAGCCCGGCTCGGGCCCCGGCCTCGTCTTCATCACGCTGCCCGCGGTGTTCCAGCAGATGTGGATGGGCCGCCTCTGGGCGACGCTCTTCTTCCTGTTCATGAGCTTCGCGGCGCTTTCCACCATCGTCACTGTGTTCGAGAACATCATGGCGTTCAGCATCGACCAGTGGGGTGTCAGCCGCAAAAAGGCCTGCGCCATCAACGGCGTGCTGATCTTTGCGCTGGGCCTGCCCTGCATCCTGGGCTACAACCTGTGGTCGGCGTTCCAGGTGCCTGGCATCGGCGACATCCAGTCGCTTGAGGACTTCATCCTCTCCAACAACATCCTGTCCATCGGTGCGCTCGTGTTCCTGCTGTTCTGCACCACCAAGCGCGGCTGGGGCTGGAAGGCGTTCCTGGCCGAGGTTGACAAGGGCGACGGCATGAAGTTCCCGGCCTGGGCGCGCGTGTACGTGTCCTACGTGCTGCCCGTGCTCATCGTCATCGTGTGGGTCGGCGGCTGGATCCCCGTCATCAGCACCTGGCTGGGAATGGCATAGGGCGCGAGGCCTAGCGCCCGCGCGAACAGTTCGGCAATGTCTCAGGGAGGCTCATCTATGCAGGTGGGCCTCCCTTTTTTGTACCTGGTAGATATGCTGACGGCGAAATCGACTACTTGCAGGCATTTGGCGAGCAATGGGTTGAAAAATATAACGTTTGTCAGGCAAAACGGGGAGAAAACCGTTGTATTTCTCAACCTGTAGCTCGCGTAGAGTACAGGGGTGAGTTTGCAGGGGGAACTGCCGGAAGCTGGATAAAACTGACCCGATTCCAGAGGGCAACAGGCAGCTGAGCGCCCGAACATGACAGGCAAAGACTATCCGGCAGTTGCGAGCGATAGGTTGAAGAATCTCACGTTTGTCAGGCAAAACAGGGAGAAAAGCGTTGTATTTATCAACCTGTGGCTCGCAAAACATGTCCATCGGAAACCCGGAAGCCATCCGCTTATCCCCTAGCCTGCTCCTCCAGCGATTAGACACCAGCCACAAGCCGCCACTTCACAGCAAGCGTCGCAACCACACAGGCCGCAAGTCGTCACTTCACCACAAGCGTCGTAAAGTAGCTGGGGTGCTCGGCCGGGTCGAAGGAGGCGAGGTCTCGGCAGACATACTCGCTAGGCAGCCCGCAGTCGGCGACAAGCGAGGCGCGGAATAGTTCTCCGCGACGCTCGAGCGCCTCGACAATCTCGCCGAGCTTGCCGCACGGCTTCATGAGGACTTTCGTGCCTGGAAGATCAAGCACCTCATCGATACGGTCGGCACATACGGCGGAAGGTACCACATGCAGGGGCTCGTCCATCTCGGTAAGCCCCTGGCCCAGGCGTGCTGCCACGGCCGAGAAGCTCGTGACGCCCGGGATGACCTCAATGGCAAAACCGCGCTCGTGCAAGCAATCTGCCAGGTAAAAGAACGATGAGAAGACACCCGGGTCACCCAGCGTGAGCACCGCGACATCCTTGCCCTGCGCGAGTTGCTCGGCAATGAGCCCGACGGACTCCTCATGCATGCGCTGGCGCTCCCCCGCATCGCGCGACATGGCAAACGGCAGGCGAACAATCTCCTTGCCCGCCAAGTCCACTGCCTGCGCCGCGATGTCGAGCGCCAGCGTGGCCCCACCGCGCGTCTGGGGCGCCGCCACCACCTGGCATGCCCCTATCACGCGCACCGCCTTGAGCGTGAGCAGCTCCGGATCCCCCGGCCCCACGCCCACACCGTAGCAGGTACCCCGTGGAACCGACTGCGACTCCCGCACGTTCGCCATCTCACTCTCCAACCCCAACCAGCAGCACTTACAGCAGGTCAATCAGCTCCTGCCGACTATGAATGCCGCACTTCTCGTAAATGTGACGCTCATGATACCTAAGCCTACCGTCAGCACTTCCCCCTGTTAGAAGCTCATCTCATGCGTAATAAATGCAGGCTCCAGCAAGTCTTCCACCTGGCAGCACAGTGCTTGCGCAAGCGCCGCCACCTGGCATGCTCGCGCGTGGTTGATGTTCTTCTGGCGTTGCTCGTATTGTTGGATGGTGCGCAGGGGAACACCCGATGCCGCAGCAAGTCCAGACTGGCTCAAACCAGCCCGTTTGCGACATGATTGAAGCTTGGTCGCAGGTACAACGCGGGCGCACTCCTCGTCCATCCTATCGAGAAACTGCCGCTCGTCCATTTCGTGATACGGCTCATACAGGGCCAGGACGTCCTCGATGGGAACACGGGCCTCAATATCCGAGAAGCTCAGCGCGCGCCGCCATTGGTAGTACGCAAGCACCCAGCCGCACCAATACTCCTCGCTGCGCCCGCCGCAATACCAGCTTGCCTCCTGAGCATCCGTCAATCGCGCATCGGGTGACTCGGCCAGGTCACAACCCGCCTCTCGCACAACAAGGCGTGCCAGCTCGATGCCCGAACGACCCGCAACAACCGACGCATCTCCATGGGCAAAAAGACGCGACACGTCGTTTGCCAGAAACAATGCCCAGAAAGACGCGAGTCTATACCCAAGGACGTTGACGGCATAGTCAAGCATGCGCGCAAGAACTACCCGCGCTGACCCCAGGTAGGTTGCATCATACGCAACGCGGCCGCATTGGTCCTCGTCAATGCCGCACCCCGCAGCCAGCGCGCTATCGCAGCCTTGGGTCATCGGGGGTCATCTCCTCATCAAGAATCTGCGTGATATAGATGTCGCCCTTCATGCGATGCTCGCACTCGCGATCAAAATATGCTCGTCGAGCAGCTCTGTCGCGAGCCATCTTGCGACCATACCACTCCTCGGCACGCACAATCTCATACCCTTTGAACTCGATTCTCTCAAACGCTCGTTCGCTCTTTAAGACGAATTGCTCGCCAAGCTTCCCCAAACGCATCGCGCGACCGAGCTGACGATATGAAATGGCACCGTTGATGAAATCCTGGGCAAACGAGAAGTAGCTGTCGTCGGCACGATACCCGACAATGCAGTCCCGACCGCGGTAGTCAGGCATGAAAACCTGCTTGAGATATTCGCGAGCGTCATAGGCGAGCGCCGAGGGGGCATCGAACGTGCGATTTTCGAGCAAGACAGCGAGCCATCCTAGAATCCCGCAAGACTGTGACAGGTCGAGGATGTCAAGTCCCGTGCAATCGAGCTCATAGCAGTTGGCAAACCCATTGCGATTGCGCGCAGCTGCCCATTCTTTAGCCATATCAGGCGTTTCGGTGCAGTAAAAGCCCAGACCGTAGTCGTTATATGGCTTGCCTCTCCCGTATTCGGGCCGCTCAACAATACACAAGGACCCATGATAGAGACAACGTACCGCGCCCTCAGACCCCTCCATATGCATCTCCTCACATACTGTACTCCCAACAGAGTATAGCATGTGAGGACTCATGCATCCACGATTGAGCCAAAAACGACGAGCACACCGGCCAGCCCTTGGCCCTTCGTGGTATTTGCGTGCCTTGACTTTCGTGGCGCTTTAGTTTTCCTTGCCTTACTCTATTATCTAGTTAGGCATAGATTACTTTTAAGGAGTCGCCATGGAGTCGCTTCCGTACGGCCGAGTTGAAACCTTCCTTGAACAGGGCATCGCCCAGCAGTGCGCGCCAGTGCTTATGGGCGTGAAACCAGCGGGGATGTTCAACGTCGTGCGCTACCATCAGGTGGGCACGCGTCCGTGCGGCAAGCCAATCATGGCGCAAGCGGCACGCGAGCAAATCGAGCTCGCCGTGGAGCGTGCCAACAACACCCTGCGCGAGGCAGGCGTGCGCCTTCGCGTGATGGCGCACCGCAAGGGCAGCTCCATGGTGTTCGTCTGGCGGCCCGACCTCATGCGCGCCTTTATCGGTCGCGATCCAGAAGCGACAATGCTCGAGGTAGAAGGCTATGACGTGGACAACGACGAGGCCTGCGTCGACCGCCTCCAGACCCGCGTGCTCAGCTTTGATGCACGTCCACGCAACCCCGACGGCACCGACCGTTTTCCTCACGAGGTCGGATTCTTGCTTGGCTACCCGGTCGACGACGTCATGGGTTTCGTGCGCGACCGCGCCGCGACCCTGGCCCGCGGCTGGTGGAACGTCTACTCCGACGTCGAGCGCGCCCAGCGAGTCTTCCGCGCCTACGACGCATGCGTCACCTTGGCCGACCAGCGCATGTGCGAGGGAGACACGCTGGTAAGCCTGTCGAGCGGCCCGGCGAATCTGGCAGCGAGCAAGGCACTGGCGTTGTATCGCTAGCCTTGCATCAGCCTGCACGAGCACATATAGCGAACCTCGCCACTCCAGGCGAACCCTTGTCAGAGGCTTATTCAACAAGTCGCCGAATCGGCTGCGCGTTTGTCTCATCGCATGCCTATACTGCGATTACTCAACCCACAGGCCTGGAGGCGACATGGCGCAGGATATGAACGGCGGCACGGCAGCAAACAAGGCAAGCCACGCAACATCGGCAGACAAGAATCACGCACCGGCGGGCCGCACGCAAGCGGGCAACGCCCAGAAGCCCTGCCTGGCCAGCGGCGCAGCGGCCAAGAAAAGCCCTGCGAAACCCAAGGCGCCAAGCACCTCTACCGCACCCGCCCCTTCGTCCACCGAACATCTCACCGAGGAGCTCCTCGAGCGTCTGCTTGCCAGCAGGTCAGTCGACTCGTACCTTGAGAACGCCGAGACGCCCGATCGGTCCCTGCCCGACTACCTGTTCGAGCTGCTCGACAAGCGCAAGCTCAAGCGCGCCGACGTCATGCGCGGCTCGGGCCTCAACGGCACGGTGGTGTACGACATCTTCTCGGGCAAAAGCCGCCCCGGACACGACCACGCCGTGATGCTCGCCCTGGGTCTGAAGGCCAACCTGCGCGAGACACAGCGCATATTGCGCCTGGCCGGTGCCGGCGAGCTGTGGTGCAAGCGCCGCCGCGACGCCGTGCTCATCTGGTGCATCGAACATGGCCTGACCCGCGCCGAGACAGACGACGAGCTTTACCGCCTCGGCGAGAAGACCCTGCTCGGCACCGACCGGCTCCAGTAGGGCCAACGCCTCCCCAAAGCCGCCAGTAGCCCCCTGCCGAGGAACCAGGCCACATTCGCATAATTCAGTTGCCAACTGAGGAACCACCCCTCCCACAAGGTTAGAATATGGGATTTGACGAGATGGAAAGGGAGGGTGCGCGTGACCGACGAACAAGTCTTGCACGCCATGTGCATAGACGACAGCTACCACGTCGAGCGCGTGCTCGCCGAAAAACCCAACGGCACCACCGAGCTTGTGACGATTGGCGGCGCCGGCCCGTTCGTGCGCAAGAAAATCCCCCTTGAGCTGGCCAATCGACGCGTTTGGTCCATCTTGCCCGAATGCGACTGCGCTCGTCTTCCCCATGTGGAAACGACCTACGAGCTGCCCGATTGCTTCGTCGTCGTGTACGACTACATGCCCGGCGAGGTACTCGAAAGTTTCGTGCAGGCAAAAGGCCGGCTCGGCGAGACGCAGGCGCTCGACTTGGCGGCTCAGATATGCGAGGCGGCCGGGGCCCTGCACGCCGCGGGCGTCATCCACCGCGACATCACGCCGGCCAACGTCATCGTGGCCGCCGACGGAGCACACCTCATCGACCTGGGCATCGCCCGCACACGCAACGCCCAGGCCACACGCGACACCACTTCGCTCGGTACCTGGGGATATGCCTCGCCTGAGCAGTACGGTTTCGCCCAGACCGACGCGCGCTCCGACGTCTACTCCATCGGCCGCCTGCTGGGCTTCATGCTGTGCGGCGTGCATCCCGGCGAGTCGACCTACGACGAGACGCTCGCCCGCACAGACGGCATCGCCTCTTCCACGCGAGCCGCCATCGAGAAAGCCTGCGCCTTCGAGCCCAGCGCACGCTACCAGTCAGCCGCCGATTTGGCCCAAGCGCTTGAACGCCCGTTCGAGGCAAGGCGGCATTCAGACGCCTGGGACGAAGGCGTGCGCGACGCGAGCGACCAGGTCAGCGCCGGTCAGGGCGAAGCAAACGACACAGCCAGCGTCCAGTGGCCTGCCGAGAAAGACCCGGAAAACCTATCCTCCCAGCCTGACAAACCCGCCCGCAAGAAGCACGGGTGCCTCACGTTCCTGGCAGTGGCGCTTGTCGCCTTCATCGTCGTCGCCACCATCGGCATAACGGACATGAAGCGAGCAGAGCGGGCAGAATACGAAAGCGCGACGTTCACCTGGCCCACGACGGGACTGGCGACGCTGCTGCCAGAGCCTGCAAGCACCTGGGGCACGATGCCCTTCAACGACGACTCCTACCTGAGCTTCGAAGTGCGCGGCTGCGACGAGGAGGCCTATTTGGCCTACGTTGAAGCATGCCAGGCAAAGGGCTTCGACGTCGAACCTGAGTGGATCGGCGACTGCTCCTATTACGCCTACGACGCCGAGGGCAACAGGCTGAGCCTGCACCTGTTCACAAGCTCGTCCGAAATGAGCGTAAGCATAGATGGGGCGCTGGAGCTCGACGAGCTCACCTGGCCCACATTTGGCCTGGCAGCAAGCCTGCCTGCACCCGTCTCGCACACGGGCAAGGTCACGACCGACAGCTCATCGGCCTGGCAGGCAACCATAGGGAACACCACCCTCGACGACTACGCCGCCTACGTCGACGAGCTCCTCGCTGCCGGCTTCGACCAGGCCTACAAACGAGGAGACGAGTCGTTCTCGGGCACCAACGCCGAAGGCATCCAGGTGACCGTGCGCTACGCGGGCGCGAACAGGATGACCGTGCGCGTCGAGAGCCCAGACATCCAAACGCAGCAAGCCAGCAAGGTCCGAGGCTAGCAAGCCTCGCTCTTGAACCCCGCGGTTTCGCCGATGAAACAGCGGGCCAACAGAAGCCCTGAGCTTGAGTGGCATCCAGCCAGTTGCCCAACAGGAGCGTCTTGGCACGCTTTTTCTCACATGCAAGGCCCCGCCCTCACAACCATTGGCCGTAACTCAGTTGGCAACTGAGGAAAAGCACCTAAAGAACGTTCAGACTTGCCCCGTCCCAATCACAAGGCATGGCAAGGAGGCCATCATGGGCAAGAAAAGTGCAAGCGAGCAGCTGCCAGAAATCCCAACGAGCAGCGCCACCGCAGGGAAGCGGCGCAAAAAGCCAGGGTGTTTAGCAACAATCGGCATCATCCTTATCGTCCTCATTGGTATCGCCGGAATCGGGACCTCAATCAACAACCACAACAAGCAGGTAGAATACGAGAACCAAACGTTCATCTGGCCAACCTCGGGACTGGCGACCCTGTTGCCCGAACCCGCGACAAACAAGGGACAGCTCATCTCGAACAGCGACGAACTCCTGAATATCCAGGTGCATGGCTGCGACGAGGAAAGCTACTCGGCCTATCTCAAGCAGTGCCAAGACGCAGGCTTCACCATGGAGGCGTCCTCGAGCTCGAGCAGCTATGACGCGTACGACGAAGAGGGCAACAAGCTCCGTCTCAGCCTATACAAAAGCACGGACGAAATGAACATCATGCTTGATAAGGCCGAAGACTTCGACAACCTCGCATGGCCCACGACCGGCCTGGCAGCCAACCTGCCCGCCCCTGTTTCAACCGTGGGTAAAGTCGTCACGGATAGCTCAAGTGCCTGGAAGGCAACTATGGGCAAGACCGACAAAGCGGCCTACAAGGCATATGTCGAGGAGGTTTTCGCGGCGGGCTTCGACCAGAACTACGACAAGGGCGACAAATCGTTCACGGCTGACAATACGGATGGCCTGCACGTTGAGGTTCGCTACACAGGCGCCAACACGATGAGCGTCAGCATCAAAGTCGCAGCAAGCGAAGAGCAGCCCGACAAGGGAGCCTCGACTACGCCGACAGCCGCCGACGCGGCAAGTAGCACGCAGGATGCCGGCTCCACAGCGGCAACCGCTGACACAGCAAGCGATGCACAAGACGCCAACCCCACAACGCAAGCCGGTGCCGACGCGGCAGAGGCAAAAACCGCAAGTGACGGCAATGCCAAGACCCGCTCAAACACCTCGAACAAGAAGGACGAAAACCTGGGACAATCCCTCATCAACGCCGGGGGCGAGTTGCTCAACGGTGCCGTGAACGCAGCCGCTGACACGTTCGTAACACCCGAGTTCAAGGAAATGTTGGATAGTTACGAGACGTTCATGAACCACTACGTCGAGATTGCAAAGCAAGCCGAAACCAGCACCGACGCGCAGCTTTTGAGCGAATACGGCGCCCTGCTCCAGGAGGAGGCAGACTGGCTTGACAAGATTAACGCCATCGATCCCAACACACTCTCTGCGGCCGATTCGGCATACTACGTGGCCGTGACCGGTCGAGTGTTCGCCAAGATCTCCGAGCTTTCGTAACGGCAAAACGCTACCCACCCTCCCTCACCCCGCAAAAAGCGCCGCCCGCACCAAACTACCAGGTGCGGGCGGCGCTGCTGTCAATGGCGCACAATCGCCCGGGGCAGCCTTACCAACTTGTCACCAACAACCCGTAAAACGCCGACAGGGGCGGGCGGGGTTCTCTTATAATGGGCGGCATTGCCCGAAGGGCGGGCATGGGGGATACCGTCGAGCAGGTTGAGGGAGGCGAGCATGGACAACGCCAGCAAGAACCCTGTCATCCAGGTGCGCGGCCTGCGCAAGGAATACCACCTGGCAGACGACACCGTGGTGGCGCTCAAGCGCATCGACCTCGACATCATGGCCGGGGAGGTCTGCTGCATCTTCGGCACCTCTGGCTCGGGCAAGTCCACGCTGCTCAACCAGCTCGCAGGCCTGGAGAAACCAACGCGAGGTTGCGTTTACATCGCAGGCGCACCCATCTCGCGCATGAACGAAAACGAGCTCGCGGCCTTTCGCCAGAAGTACCTGGGGTTCATCTTCCAGGCCTACAACCTCCTGCCTGCGCTGACCGCAACCGAAAACGTGGCGCTGCCCCTCGCCTTCCGCGGCATGCCCAAGCGCAAGCGCGAGGCGCTGGCACGCAAGATGCTCGCCCGCGTGGGCTTGGGCAGTCGGGCAGACCATTTCCCCAGCCAGATGTCGGGCGGCCAGCAGCAGCGCGTAGGCATCGCACGTGCCTTCGTGACGCGGCCACGCGTGATGTTTGCCGACGAGCCCACCGGCAACCTCGACTCGAAGACGACGGCCGAGGTCATGCAGATGATCTGCGGCTTTGCGCGCGCCCACGGCCAGACCATCGTGCTCGTGACGCACGACCCCAACATGGCGGCCTACGCCGACCGCATCGTCACGCTCATCGACGGTCTCATCGTGAGCGACGAGCGCGTTGAGCATCCCGCCATCCCTGCCGAGCCGCCCGCAACCGCTACCGCCAGCGAACCAACCGGCGCCGCGCCCCGCGACGCCGCCACCAAGGAGTAGGAATGCCGCTCTTCTCGCCCATCCCCACAACGCTGCGCACCCGCAGCGAACGTCGCCGTCAACTCGTGGCCGCCCTGGCCGGCGCCGCGCTTGCCATCTCGTGCGCCTCGGCACCTTTTGCCTGCGAGCCGCACTGCGCCCTGGCAGAGGGCGACGTGCCCATCATCAGCGAGCAGCCGGGCGGCGGCGAGCAGGGCGGCATCATCGTCAACCCTCTCCCCAACAATCCCGATCCCAGTCCGGCGCCCGCCCCCTCGCCTGCGCCAACGCTCATTGCCAGCCGCGCCGACATCCCCGCCCTGGCTCCCGGCCAGCAGGCTGAAGTGGAGGTAACGTTCGAGAACACGGGCGACACCGCGCTCATCCAGCCCGTCACCTCGTTCTCGACTTCCGCGGGCCTTGTGCTCGTAGGCAACTCCTCCACCATTGCGCTGTCCGACATCGAACCGCACGGCAAGCAGACCGTGAAAATCACCGTCGCCGCACTTGACGGCAGCGCAAACGCCGCGCAGTCCCTCGGCGTGGAGACGCGCTTCAACTACCTGCGCGACGGCGCCCTCACCCAGGCCAGTGCAACCGACAGCGTGCCCATTCCCTGCACTGCGGCAACGCCCGGCACAGGCGACAATCCCGACCAGGGCGGCGCGGGCGACGGCGGCACAACCCCGGGCGACGGAAGCGGCGACGGTTCCGGTGACTGGGGCGGCGATGGGGGCGCAGACTGGGGCGGCAGCACGGGCGCGCCTGACTACTCCGACGGCATGGGCGGCTCAATCCAGCAGACCACAACGGCCGGTACCCCCGACAAACCCGTGCCCAACGTCATCGTGAGCAACTTCTCCTACGGCGACGGCACGGGCGCGGTGGCCGCAGGTAGCACGTTCCCGCTCACGTTTGCCTTCACCAACACGAGCACCTCCCTCACCGTGGAAAACCTCGTGGTGTCGGTGGACACGGGCGACCAGTTCACCATCAACGGCGGCACCAACACGTTCTACTCGGCCTACTTGGGCGCAGGCGAACTGCAGCAACAGACGCTCAACCTCAAGGCCATCTCCGGCGACAAGGCCGTGCCTGGCACCGTGACCATCGGCTTCAAGTACGAGTACGTAGAAAACAACGAGCGCAAGAGTGCAAACACCGAGGTCAAGCTCACAGTGCCAATCTTCCAGCCCGACCGCTTCGAGCTCGCGAACCCCGTCGCACCCGACTATGCCTCGGTGGGAGAAGAGGCCACCGTCACCATCTCCTACGTCAACAAGGGCAAGTCTGCCGTGTCCAACGTGGCCGTGAGCATCTCCGGCGAGGGCATCCACACCGAGATGCCCGTGCAGAACGTGGGCAACCTCGAGTCGGGCAAGAGCGGCACCATCGGCCTTGCCTTCACGCCCACGCAGGGCGGCACGCTCAGCCTCACGCTCACCGTGGAGTACGAGAACGCCAACGACGACACGGTGACCAAGACGTTTCCCCTGCAGGTAGACGTCATGGACGACCCGTATGCCAACATGAGCGACGAGGAGCTGCAGGCGCTCTTCGGCGGCGGCATGGACGATGGCTTTGAGGGAGACGGCGCCCAGCAGGGTCTCCCTGTGCCCGCAATCATTGGCATCGTGGTTGCCGCGCTTGCTGCCGTCACCCTGGTCATCGTTGCCGTGCGCCGCGGGAGCAAGAAGCGCAAGGCAAACCAGAGCTGGGAAGACGATGACGACTGGGGCGACTGGGGCGCCACGGTGCCTCCGCTCAACGAGCATGTGCCCGTCATCCCCCGCGGCCAGGACACCATCGCACGCGGCAACGGCACCGGTCAATCTCGCGTTCCCGGCGAGCTGAATCAGGCAAGCGGCAGCCAGCCCGGCACCGTGCAGCCCGGCACAACCGGTACCGCCCCCACCAGGGCAAACGACCCCAGCGGCGCCCCCTCGCACATGAGGCCCTAGCCCGTGCGGGCCTCCGACATCGCAGGCATGTGCCTGCAGAACCTCAAACGCAGACGCGCACGCACCGTCCTCACCTCGCTAGGCGTCCTCGTGGGCACCTGCTCCATTGTCATCATGGTCTCCATTGGCCTGGGACTCTCCGAGCAGATGAGCCAGACGCTCGCGCAGATGGGCGACCTCAGCGTGATCCAGGTGAACGCGCCGTATGCGTACTCCTCCTCCGACGACGGCATCAAACTCAACGACGAGGCCGTCGCGCAGATGGAGGCAATCGAGGGCGTCGCCGCCGTGAGCCCCAAGATGTCCCTGGACAGCGACGACACGATGTTCACGCTCTATGCCGGCACGGGCGACAGGTACGTGTGCAGCTGGGCAACCATCGTGGGCATGAAGGCGGCAGCGCTCGACAATGTGGGATACGAACCTACCGAAGGCGAGCAACTCAAGCCATCTACCAGCGGCATGTCCAAGGCAACGACAGGCGGCGCGATAGATGTGCTCGTGGGCCAGTGGCTCGCCTACAACTTCTCCGACACCTACCGCGCTGAGGGCAGCCAGTACGTCGACCGCTATTCCTATCTCTACGACTGGGACGGCACCGGCGAGATGCCCGACGAGAGCCTGGCGCCCGACCCCTTCTTCGACATCCTCTCGGTGGGCAACCTCACGCTCGCCGCGCTCGACTCAAACGGCAACGAGAAGATGCGCTTCGCCCTGCATCCCGTGGGAAAACTGGCCGAGGACTACTCGAAAGGCGATGAGACGAGCCAGGGCATCGTCATGGACGTGGCCGATGTGCAGGCGATTCTCGCGCAGGTCACCGGCAAGACGCCCGCCCTCACCTACAGCCAGGCCATCGTCAAGGTCGACGACATCTCGCATGTGGCCGACGTGGAGAAAGAAATCCAAGGCATGGGTTTCTCGACCTACTCGATGGAATCCATCCGCGAGCCCATGGAGCAGCAGGCAGCGCAGCAGCAGCTCATGCTGGGCGGCTTGGGCGCCATCTCGCTCTTCGTGGCCGCGCTGGGCATCACGAACACCATGGTGATGAGCATCACCGAGCGCACGCGCGAGATCGGCGTGATGAAGGCGCTGGGGTGCTACGTACGCGACATCCGGGCGCTGTTCCTGGCCGAGGCGGGCGCCATCGGCCTTCTCGGCGGCGCGGCCGGCTGCCTCGTGAGCTTCGCGGTGTCGCTCGGCATGAACCTCGTGAGCGCAGGCGACTTCACCGGCGAAGGTTGGTTGCATGCGCTTGTGGGCGGCGGCGCCACGGCCCGCATGTCGGTCATCCCCTGGTGGCTCTACCTGGGCGCCGTCGTGTTCTCCATGCTCATCGGCCTCGTCTCGGGCTACTACCCGGCACGCAAGGCAACAAAGATCTCGGCGATTGAGGCAATCAGGCAGTAAGCACGCAGAAGAGCGGCGGGGCAGCAAGAGCAGCGAAGCGGCTAAGCGGCGGGGCAGCAAGGCGGCGGGACAGCAAGGTGGGGCCGTCAATGCAACCATACATCTCATCGCACCTTGCCTCTTTGTGCAGAACGCGGGCGGCTGGAGGCGCCGTGGTATCATTGCGCTTTGCCGCACACGCCGGCCAGCTCAAGGAGATGGGCTTCGAGGCCATCGAGATCAACGCCGCCGGTTTCAACCAGGGTGAGCAGTTCCTCTCGCGCTTCTACAACACCCGTACCGACGAGTACGGCTTCGCCACGCCCGAGAACCGTTCGCGCTGGGTGTGCGAGTGCATCCAGAAGATCAAGGCGGCCGCCGGTGACGACTTCGTTGTGCAGATCCTTATCAACTGCATCGAGGACAACGACAACCTCGACAACAGCGCCACGCTCATGACCACCGACAACATGGTGACCAACCCCCGCAACAAGGTCACGACGGTGGAAGAGGGCATCGCCATGGCCAAGTGCATGGAGGAGGCCGGCGCCGACTCGATGCACCTGCGCCTGGGCCCGCTCGGCAACCACCCCTGCCAGTTCGGCAGCGACCTGTACTTCCTGCTCAACGGCATTGAGGGTGCCTCGGGCTTCGGCACCCAGTACGACTTCTCCAAGAACTGGCAGGGCTACCTCGACGGTTCCCACCAGGGCGCCGGCATGCTCATCGGCGTGGTCGAGCGCTACAAGCAGGCCCTGTCCATCCCCTGCGGCTGCGTGACCTACAACGATCCCGCCCATGCCCCCGAGTTCTTCGAGCAGGCCCTGGCCGATGGCAAGGTCGACTTCTACATGATGACCCGCCCGCTCACCGTTGACTTCGATTACGTCAACAAGCTGCGCGAGGGCCGCATCGACGAGATCGCGCCCTGCACGCGCTGCCTGCACTGCCACATCGGCTCCAACCAGATGAACCGCGCCCTGGGCTACTGCCGCGTCAACGCTCTCACCCAGCGCGTCATGACCGAGAACGGCCCGGCCACCTACGAGCTCGAGCCCGCCGCGGCCCCCAAGAACGTCATGGTCGTCGGCGGCGGCCCCGCCGGCATGGAGGCCGCTCGCATCGCGGCTCTTCGCGGCCACACCGTCACGCTGTACGAGAAGTCGGGCATCCTGGGCGGCATGCTCCCCTTCGCCAGCGCCGTGAAGGGCCCGCACGAGAACCTCGACCAGCTCAACGCCTATCTCCAGAAGCAGCTCGAGCTGGTTGGCGTCACCGTCGTGACCGACACCGAGGTCACGGCCGACACGGTTGCCCAGGCAGCCCCCGACGCGCTCGTGCTTGCCTGCGGCGGCTCCCGTACCGCGCTCGACCTGGGCGGCGAGGGTGTCGAGGTCGTTGACCTCGAGCAGTTCATGTTCGCCGACCTGGGCGACAACGTCGTGGTCTACGGCTCCAATGCCCAGGCTTTCGACTGCGCCCTGTGGCTCACCGTGCACAAGAAGCACGTGGTCATGGTCACGCCCAACACGGTCGACGAGCTCGACATGCAGCAGTCCCAGCACGCCCAGCGCTTCATGACCACCGCCCTGTACGCCCTCGGCCTGCAGGTCTACACCGAGGCCAGCATCACCGGCGTCGCTGACGGCCAGATCACCGTCACGAGCGCAAGCGCCGGCGTGGACTACACGGTGCCGTGCAGCCAGGTGATCAACGCCGCCGACATGGTGGCCAACACCGGCCTGCTCGACGAGGTCAGCGTCGCCGAGACCTACGCCATCGGCGACTGCGCCAACCCCTTCAACATCGCCCTGGCCATCCGCGGCGGCAACGACGCAGGCCGCGCGCTGTAGGCAAGATCGTTTCCGCTAAAAATCAAGCGACCAAACGCGAAGGGCGCGCCGGGGCCGAACGATCCCGACGTGCCCTTTTATTGTCGGTCTCGGCCCTGGGTGCGGGGCCGGGGCCAAACCTTAGGAGGAGGTCCCTCTTTGGGAGGCTTGGGAGGCCTTCACGCCGAACGCGGTCATGAGGCCGCCGATGATGGCCGAGGGCCGCTGCATTTTTCGTCGACTGCGGCACTGCAGGCCGAGCGCGCATCAAGATGACCCGCAACGGGTTCCGCATCGGCACGGCGCCATTCGCGTTCCGCGGGGCATACCACGACGGCAGCGCCGCCGCGCGTCCAAAAACGCCAAAAGTATGCGTTATAGCGTCCCCGCGCCCGGTGACCCCAAAACGTGCGGGGTATCTACCTGGGACGATGCGGGCGGCCAATGCGGGCAGACGGCCCACTCGGGTTTATAACGCATACTTTTGAGGCTTTTCCGGCACAGGCGCCACCGATGCGCGGCCCCGCGCGCACGGCGGGGGCGCGCGGCGGGCCGGCGGGCCCCATGCGCGCACGGCCCCCGGCGGGCCGCGCGCGCAAACGGGAAGGGCGCGCCGGGGCCACTTGATCCCGACGCGCCCTTTCTCATAGGCCCCCGGCCTGGGGTATGAGGCCGGGGCAGAACCTTGGGGAGAGGTTCCTTGC
>UQBS01000044.1 GCA_900539345.1 uncultured Coriobacteriaceae bacterium
GGGTTCGCGCGGCCGCATCGACTGGGGTGCGGCGCGAGGGAGAACTATACACGCACGCGCAGGCAGGGGGCAAGCATTGAGCCGCACCTGCACAGGATGGACACAAACTGGGAATAATTATTGTTTAGGCAGTTTTCCAAGGACGCCTGCGACGCTTCCGTAGCGACAGGCGGCGGTGCCGAGAAAACTGCCCGCTCCAGCCTTGCGACGACCCGTATAACGTAAGAAGCCCGCCCCATCTGGGAAACGGGCTCCTTGAGCGATACAGTTCTTGCTTCTGTCGCTATATATAGCTAGGCGTTCTTCCAAACGGAGAGTATTTCTTCGGGCGGAACGGCACCAACCCTCACTATGCAAGGCGTTTCCCGTGTGCAATCTACGATGGTAGACGCCTCGCCGCAGCGCGTTGCGCCAGCGCAGATAACAGCGTCCACTTGCCTGGCGATTTCTTCTTCTATCTGCATGCCATCCGCAGGTGCAGGCAGTCCACTCGTGTTGGCGCTCGTGACTGCCATGGCCTCGCCAAGGCGAGAAAGGATGTCGAGGGCGATGCTTGGTCCGGGAACACGAAGTGCCACGGTGCCGTTATCCCCCTGGTACGCGGCGGGGACTTTGTCGGATGCCTTTACAATGAGCGTCATTCCGCCTGGCCAAAATGCCTGGGCAAGAGCATAGGCCTGTGCACTTACATCGCGACCATATTCCCCCAGGGCATCGACTGAAGGTACCAGCAAGGGAATTTTCTTCGCATGGTCGCGCTTTTTGATTTCAAAGAGACGCTCCGGGCCATCAGGGTAGGCCGACACGCACAACCCGATGCCATACACCGTGTCGGTAGGAAAGACGGCCACGCCCCCCTTGCGTAGTGCATCGCACGTCGCATCGAGCGCCTCATCGACAGTGCATGACTGCCCGGGAACATACATGTGGCCCATATTCCCTACTTTCTTATCGCAAGCAGAATCCTGTCGCGACCCGTAAGGTCTTTGACGATACGAATGTCTTGGAAATGCTCGTTTACCTGCTGGTCTTGCGCTGCAAGCTGCAAGCAGTCCTCGTGCAGCTCGAACGCCATGAGACCGCCCTCGCGAAGTGCGCCCTTTGCTGTCTGCACGATGCGATGGAACACGTCGAGTCCGTCCTGCCCACCATCCAGGGCAAGGCGGGGTTCGAAACTGCCAACCTCGCGAGGAAGCGTGTCGACAATCGCCGAGGGGATGTAGGGAGGATTGGAAACGAGCACGTCGAACGCTGCCTTGTCGGCCCCTTCGACACCCTCGGCAATATCAGTATGGACAATCTCGACGACATCCTCGCAGCCCAAGGCCTCGCGATTACGCGTAGCGAGCGCAATGGCGTCAGGCGAAATATCGGTCGCCACAACGGTCGTGCCGGGACGTTCACCGGCAATAGACAGCGAGATGCAGCCGGTGCCCGTGCCGATCTCAAGCACATGCTGGGGTCCATCTTGCTTGTCGATGTACTCAAGCACGCAATCAACCAGAATCTCAGTCTCCGGGCGCGGAATGAGCACGCCAGGGCCGCACTTCAGCACAATGTGGCGAAACGGCATCTCGCCAGTCACGTATTGCAGGGGCTCGCCAGCACCACGACGCTTGACACCCTCGCGCAGGATCGAAAGCTCACCTGCGTCGAGGGGTCGGTCGTAATTCATGTAAACCTCGATGCGCGAAAAACCGGTGGCAGCACACATGAGCCACTCGGCAGACAGGCGGGGATGCTCGTCACCATGACGTTCGAGATACCCGCGCATCCATTCAAGCGTCGAGCGCACCGTCCACATATCCATGCCTGGCGTACCGCCCTGCCTGCTTAAACAGCCTGAGCGAGACGCTCGGCGCGGTCGGCAGCCACAAGGGCCTCCGTCACGCTGTCGAGGGCGTCGCCATTGAGCACGCCGTTGTAGGTGGAGTTGAAACCGATGCGGTGATCGGTCACGCGGTCCTGAGGCTGGTTGTAGGTGCGAATCTTCTCGGCACGGTCGCCGTGGCCGATCTGGCCCTGACGCTGTGCGCCGAGCTCGGCCTGCTGCCTCTGGAGCTCCATCTCATACAGACGGGCGCGAAGGACCTGCATGCAGACCTCGCGGTTCTGAATCTGGGAGCGCTGGTCCTGCGACTGCACCACGGTGTTGGTGGGCAGGTGTGTGATGCGGACGGCCGAATAGGTCGTGTTGACGCACTGGCCACCAGGACCCGATGCGCAGAAGGTATCGATGCGCAGGTCGCTCGGGTCAATCTGGACGTCGATCTCGTCGGCCTCAGGCATGACGGCGACCGTTGCGGTAGAGGTCTGGATGCGGCCCTGGCTCTCAGTCTTGGGAACGCGCTGGACGCGGTGGACGCCGGCCTCGTACTTCATGACCGAGTACACCTTGTCGCCCGTAAGCTTGAACTCGACGGTCTTGAAACCGCCGGCGTCGGAGGGGCTGGCGTCGATAGGCTCAAACTTCCAGCCGCGACGGTCAGCAAGGCGGCGGTACATAGCGTAGAGGTCACCTGCGAAGATGTTGGCCTCGTCGCCGCCGGCTGCGCCGCGAATCTCGATGATGGTGTTCTTCTCGTCGTTGGGGTCGCCAGGGATGAGGAGGATCTTGATCTCTTCCTCAAGGCCGGGAAGCTTTGCCTGGTTCTCCTCGACTTCCTCCTGCAGCATGGCGCGTGCCTCGGAGTCGGACTCCTCGCGCATGAGCTCGCGGGCGGTGTCGATGTCATCGAGGGCGCCCACGTATTCGCGTGCCTTCTCCACGAGCGGCATCTGGTTAGAGCGCTCCTTGGCCAGGCGCGCATACTCTTTGGGGTCGCTGACCACAGCGGGGTCGTAGAGCTTCTGCTCCAATGCCTCGTAGTTGCGGATAAGCTGTTCGAGTTTGTCGCGCATGGCGCGCTCCTGTCATAGTCTAGGTGCGGGTATTGCAGCCGTTAATTGTAGCATGACAGATATGGAGGTCCCCTGAAGGGGAACATTCTCGAAAAACAAGCAGCAAGTGCCGACTGGTTTAGAGGACAAGCGGGTTGCGCCGCGCGGGTTCGATGCGGGCAGCGCGCATGGCATCCAAGAACGACTCGCGACTGCGCGTCGCAATGAGTTCCTGGGGGAAATCGATTTCCTCGAGCATTTCGAGCGCCTGATCGAAGCAACCCACCGTGTACGAGATGTGTGCGTCGGTACCCAGGGAAATCGAGCAGCCCAGCTCGGCGCAGCGCTGCGCGATGCGCCGACACCGCTCTTGCGCGGCCGGATAGGCAATGACAGTCGAGTTGTTGATCTCGATCAGTTTGCCCAAGTCGCGAGCGGCCTCGATGACAGGGTCGAGCTCAAAGTCGATGCCCAGGCGACCAATGTGCCCCAGGATGAGCACTTTGGGGTGCTCAAGTGCATGAACGTACATGGCCGCGTTTTGGGCAGGCGTCGCAAGGTTGCAAAACGTCTTGATGTGCACGCTTGCAATGGCGTAATCGGTGTCCGACAGTATGCGCGTCTCAAGGTCGAGCGGCTCGGGGTAAGGGTCGCCGGGGATTTTGTTGGGCATGGGGATGCCGTGGCCGAAAAGCGTTCCCCGCACGTCGACGATGTCGGCCTCCGCGCCGCGCAACAAAGTCACCCCGTGCCATTCGCGCGGCCAAACCACGGTGTCAAGGAACGACTGGTAGTCTCGGATGTCGGCGCCTGTGCCGTCGGTCTGCACGCCAACGCTTGTCATGCAGCTGAAATGGTCAGTCACGCCCAGCAGGTCGACACCGCGTTCCGAGGCGGCGCGCACATTCTCCTCCACCGTCGAGTAGGCATGGCGGGAAGCAACGGTATGGGTATGCACGTCACAGCGGTTCTCTAGCAAGATAAGCCTCCACATTGTCCAAGACACGGTCGAAAAAATTGACCCTTAGGGCAGTGTGGCATGAGAGAACGCATGAATCAACCTCGCGCGGACGAACCGCACCGATGCGACCGGCCAAACGCAAAACGAGTGCCCAATAGGACGCCCGTTTCTAAAAGAATCGGCTAATTTCCGGCCGGCAGCTGGACCTCACGATAGAAGCAGCTACGGTGCCCCGTATGGCAGGCAGGCCCCGCCGAATCAACGATGACCAGCAGCGTGTCGGCATCGCAGTCGAAAAGCAGGCGCTTCACAAGCTGGACGTTCCCGCTTGTCGCGCCCTTGTTCCACAGCTCCTGCCGAGAGCGCGACCAGAACCACGTCGTGCCCGTTGAAACGGTGAGAGCAAGCGACTCGGCATTCATCCAAGCCATCATCAGAACCTCGCCCGTGCCTTGCTGCTGCACGACGCACGGGACCAGGCCACGCTCGTCGAAACGAACGCCCAGCTGATCGGCGACATTGGCAGTGCCTTCGAGTGCAACCGGCTCGACGGGCTCTTGCGCATAGCTTCCCACGGCTAGCCCTCCTTAAAAGCGGGCCGCACTGGAATGCCTTGGCCAGCCAGGTAATCTTTGACCTGCTTGACGGTATAGGTGCCAAAATGGAAAACACTCGCGGCGAGCACCGCATCGGCCTCGCCTTCGACGATGCCTTCCGCAAAATGTTCGAGCGTTCCCACACCGCCCGAGGCAATCACGGGGATAGGCACCGCCCGCGCCACGGCACGCGTGAGCGCGAGGTCGAAACCGTCCTGCGTGCCGTCGCGGTCCATGCTCGTGAGCAAAATCTCACCGGCGCCGCGGCGCGCCGCCTCCTCGGCCCACGATACGGCGTCATAGCCGGTGGCCACGCGGCCACCCGACACGTAGACCTCCCATTTGTCGCCGGGCCCGGTGTGCTTGGCGTCGATGGCCACCACGACCGCCTGGCTGCCGAAAGCGCCCGCGGCACGTGTGATAAGCGAAGGGTCGCGCACGGCCGCCGAATTAAGAGAGACTTTGTCGGCGCCGGCGGCAATCATGCGGCGCATGCCGACGATGTCGCGAAAGCCCCCGCCGACGGCAAAGGGGATGGCCACTTGGCGTGCCGCGCGGCTTGCGAGCTCCTCGGTTGTTGCACGGTTATCGCTCGTGGCGGTGATATCGAGGAAAACAACCTCGTCGGCACCCTGGGAATCGTAGAACGAGGCCAGCTCGACGGGGTCGCCAGCATCGCGCAGGTCAACGAAGTTGACGCCCTTCACAACGCGGCCGTCTTTCACATCCATGCAGGGAATGACACGTTTTGCAAGCATATCGGCTACCCCTTTGCGCAAACGGAAAGAGCGTCCTCGAGCGTAAACGCGCCCTCGTAGAGCGCACGCCCCGTAATGGCCCCTTCGATGATGTCGTCGCCCAAGGCTGCCAAAGTGCGCAGATCATCGAGAGCGGCGACGCCGCCCGAGGCGACGACAGGGAATCCCGCCACGCGAGCGATGTCGCGATATGCCTGGGCGTTCACGCCCGTGCGCATGCCGTCGCGGGCGATGTCGGTAAAAACGAGGTGGCGAAAGCCCATGCGCGCAAGCTCACCCACGAGCTCGTCGGCCGCCATGTTCGCCTCCTCGCGCCAGCCGTTAACCGCAACGCGACCATCGTTGGCAGCGACGTCCGCGCAGAGCAAATTGCCAAACTCAGCTGCGGCAGCGCGGGCAAAATCAGGATCGCGCACAAGGGCCGTGCCAAGCGCAATGCGCGAAACGCCCAGCTTGGCAAGAGCATCGATACGTTCAAGCGAGCGTACGCCGCCGCCTGCGTCCACCTTGATTCCAGGCAGCGCAGCAATGCCCGCTATGGCACGCGCGTTGGCGGCGAGAGCCTCGTCGTCTTCCTCAAATGCCGCGGACAGGTCGACGACATGAATCCACGTGGCTCCACGCGCCGCAAAGTCACGCGCAACGGCGACGGGGTCGTCGGAATAGACATCGACGTCAGAGCGCTTGCCGCGACGCAGGCGCACGACTTTTCCGCCGAGCAAGTCAATTGCGGGATACAGAATCATAGGGCGCTCCTCAGGGCAAGCGAGGTGAAGTTCGACATGACGCGCTGTCCGGCAGCGGAGGATTTCTCTGGGTGGAACTGGGTGCCAAACACAAGACATCCATCCCACACCGCGCTCGCGAAGCACGTACCGTGCTCGGTGGTCGCAATGACCTGGGAAGAGTCTTCCGGATGACAGGCATAGGAATGCGTGTGATAGAAGTACGTGCCATCTGCCACACCGTCAAACAGAGGACAGCGCTCCCCAGATGCCGTGAAGTCGGCAGCGTTCCAGCCGACATGGGGCACCTTGACGCCCCGACCCTCCAGACGTCGCACCTCACCGCGCAAGATGCCCAGTCCCGGGACCCATTCGGGAACTTCACCGAAAGCAGGCGGTTCGGCATGCTCGTTGCCGCGGTCAAACAGAAGCTGCATGCCCAGGCAAATGCCCAAAAGCGCACGGCCCGATACGACAAGGCGTCGAATCGCCTCATCCTGACCAGAGGAGCGCATATATGTCATCGCATCGTCAAAAGCGCCGACGCCAGGCACGACGGCAGCGGCAGCTTGCTCGATGAGAGCAGGGTCGTCGGTCACGAGCACCTGAGCGCCGGCAGTGGTCAATGCCCGCTCAACAGAAAGAAGGTTTCCCTTGTGGTAATCGACCACAGCAATGTAGGCCGCCATGCTAGAGACTCCCCTTCGTGGAGGGGATGCCGCTCACACGCGGGTCGGGCTCAACGGCCTGTCTGAGCGCGCGGGCAAGCGCCTTGAAGGAAGCCTCGATGATGTGGTGCGAGTTCTCCCCCGTGACAGTGCGCGCATGGAGCGTCACGCCGGCGTTGGCGGCAAAGGCGATGAAGAACTCCTTTGCAAGCTGCGTGTCAAACGAACCGACCCGCTCGGTGGGAATCTTGAGGTCGCAGAAAGCGGCCCCGCGCCCCGACACGTCGAGAGCGCACGTCACAAGCGCCTCGTCCATGGGGATGGTGGCGTAACCGTACCGCGTGATGCCGCGCGCGTCGCCCAGGGCACGGCGCACGCACGTGCCCAAAACGATGCCGACGTCCTCGACGGTGTGGTGGTCGTCGATCTCCACGTCGCCGCTTGCCTCCACCGTAAGGTCGAGGCAGCCATGACGGCCGAGGGTGTCAAGCATATGGTCGAGAAACGGCACGCCTGTCGCCACGTCGGCGCTGCCGGTGCCGTCAAGCGAGAGGTCGATGAGAACGTCGGTCTCCTTGGTGATGCGATGCTCGCGCGCGCGGCGTTCAAACGCAGGGGTGGCGCTTGGTTCGTTCACGGAAGGCTCCTTCTACTGAATGGGGCGCTCGGACAGTCCCAGGTGGCGGCGCAGGCTCGCAAGCAGCTCGTCGTCCTCCTCGGGCTTGCCGACACTGATGCGCAGACAGCCCTCGAGACCGGGCGTATGCGAGAAGTTTCGCACGAGAATCGAGTCGGCGGCGAGCAGCTCGTGCATCTCGTCGGCGCACGGCAGACCGCTGGCCTGCCCCGGGAAGCGCACCATGACGAAGTTCGTCTCTGAAGGCCAAACGCGTAGGCCATCGGCACCGTCGGGCAGGCTGGCCGCAACCTCGGCCGCAAGAGCTTCGAGCGCCTCCGTAAGCCGGGAGCGCTCCTCGCGCACCGCCTCGATAATGGGCGCGAACTCGCCGCGCATCTCGACGACCGTCTCGGCAACCACCTGCGACATGCGGTTCACCGAGTACGGAAGGCGCACGGCAAGCATGGCGTCGGCCACATCGTCAGGGCAGATAAGATAGCCCACACGAGCACCTGCCAGGGCATATGCCTTCGACATGGTACGCAGCACGCACACGTTGGGCAGCTCCGCCACGAGCGGCACGCAACTTGCCTGGGCATCGCAGAACTCCGCGTACGCCTCGTCCACCAGCACAAGCGCCGAGGTGGCCTGGGCCAGCTTGCGGACGAAGTCGACCGATGCGAGGTTGCCCGTTGGGTTGTTGGGCGAAGTGACCACAACCAAGGCAGCCTGCGAGTCGCGCGCGGCCTCGAGCAAACCGTCTTCGTCCAGCTCAAACGTGTTCGCGTCGCGGTTAACGTTCACAACGGACGTAGCGGTGAGCTTGGCGTAGAGCTCATAGGCAGAAAACGTCGGCGGACAGTTCACGAGGACGCGTCCCTTTCCGCCGTATGCGAGCAGCAAGTTGAAAAGCAGCTCGTCTCCGCCATTGGCCACCACGACGCGATGCGCCGGCACGTCCCACATCTGCCCCAGAAGCTCGCGCAGGCGTGGGCTTGTGGCCTCGGGATAGCGGTTCAGCGCAACGCCCGCCAAACGGCGCTGGGCCTCGCGCGCGACATCGTCGGGCATGCCCCAGTTGTTCTCGTTTGCCGAGAGCATAATGCGCACAGGGCGCATGTCCGGGTCGTATGGCTCCAGGTCGGCCAAATCGGGGCGAACAGAACAGGCCATGGCTACTCGCAATCCTGGTCGGCGGCGTCTTCGGCCAGGTAATCGGCCATGACCGTACGGCGCATGAGCGCCGACTGAGCGTGCGCCCACAGGCCCTCCGCAGTCGCAAGCGTCACCACGTCGTCGCAGTCCGCCTCAAGCCCCTCGTAGGAATAGCAGATGACCGAGGACTTCTTCACGAACTGCTCGACCGAAAGCGGGCTGGAGAAACGCGCCGTGCCGCCGGTGGGCAACGTGTGGTTGGGACCGGCGACGTAGTCGCCCAGCGGCTCGGAGCTCCACTCGCCCACAAAGATGGCACCGGCGTTGCGGATGCGGCCGATCAGCTCCATGCCCTCGAAGGTCTGGAGCTCCAGGTGCTCGGGAGCGATGGTGTTCACGGCGTCAATGGCGGCGTCGAGCGTGGGGCACACCACGACGGTGCCGTTGTCATCCCACGACTGACGCGTGATCTCGGCGCGGGGGCTCTCGGCGAGGTACTCCTGGAAGTAAGCGTTCACAGCCTCCGGCAACGTGGGGTCGGTCGTGACCAGGTACGAGGTTGCCATGGGGTCGTGCTCGGCCTGAGCCATGAGGTCGATGGCCACCAGGCGCGGGTCGGATGTCTCATCAGCAAGCACGCACACCTCGGAGGGGCCGGCCACCATGTCGATGCCGCAGTCGCCCGAGACGAGCTTCTTGGCGGCCGCCACGTATGCGTTGCCCGGGCCCGTCACCTTGCTCACCTGCGGGATGGACTCGGTGCCGTATGCGAGGGCGGCAATGGCCTGGGCGCCGCCCACGGTGTAGATCTCATCGACGCCGGCAATCTTGGCGGCGCACAGCGTGTAAGGCGAAAGCTTACCGTCTGCCTGGGGCGGCGTGACCATGACGATGCGCTCAACGCCGGCGACCTTGGCAGGCACGGCGTTCATGAGCACGGTAGAAGGATACTGGGCACGGCCGCCGGGCACGTAGATTCCCACGGAGTCGAGCGGCGTCACCTTCTGGCCCAGGATGGTGCCGTCGGGGCGCGTCGTGAACCACGACTGCTGCACCTCACGCTGGTGAAAGTCGCGAATCTGGGCCTCGGCCTTCTTGCAGGAAGCAAGAAACTCCTCGCCCACCTCGTCGAGCGAGGCGTCAATAACCTGCTGGGGCACGCGGAAGTCGGCGATATCGACATGGTCGAACTTGCTCTCAAAGGCACGCAGGGCTGCATCCTTCTTTTCGCGCACCTCCTCGACGATGGCGGCGGCAGAAGCGATGACGCTTGCGGGCAGCGCGCCCTTGCGCGAAAGCATGGACTCGGTGAGGACCTCGTCTTCGGCGAGCTCGATAATCTTCATGGCAATACGACCTTTCTCGAAAGGGTTTTATTCCTGGGTTGCAGCCGCCGCAGCCTCGAGGCGGGCGGCGAGCTCGAACACGCGAGGGTCCGTGCGCGCCGAGGCGGGGTTGGCAAAGAAGCGAGCAGTGCAATCGAGCACGTCGTCGACAACGACAAGGTTGTTCTCACGCAGCGTCGTGCCCGTCGCCGTAATGTCGACGATGCAGTCGGCCATACCCACAAGGGGGGCAAGCTCGATGTTGCCGTGGAACTTGAGCACGTCGGCCTCCATGCCGATACGCGCGAAATACTGGCGGGTAATGCGGGGGTACTTCGTGGCAACGCGCACCGAGCCCAGCCGGCGATAGTTCTCCTGAACCCGCTCATGAGCACCCGCAGGCTCGGCAACCACAAAATGGCAGGCGCCAAAGCGCAGGTCAGACAGCTCAAGAACGTCCATATCGGCCTCGATGAGCGAATCGCGCCCACAAATGCCGCAATCCGCACCGCCGAAGGCCACGAATGCCGGGGCGTCGGTGGGCCTCACGATGATGTACTCGACGTCCTTGCCGCGGATGATGAGCTGACGACCAGGCTCTGCGAGGTTGGCCACATCAAGCCCAGCGGCTTCGAACAGCTTGACCGCCCCCGGGAACAGCGAGCCCTTCGACACGGCAACGCGCAGGGGTCGAGGCGCATCCGCGCTGCGTTCGAGGGCCGTCTGGATGCAGTCAAGCGAAAGCGAGAAGCCGGCAGCGCACCTGGGCTCGCCATAGCGTTCGAACATCTTGTCGTAGCGACCGCCAGCACCCAATTGAGCACCCAACCTGGGCAGATACGCCTCAAGCACCATGCCTGTGTAGTAACCGAACGACCCCATGACAGAGAAGTCGACGGTGACCTCCCCCTTGAGGCCGGCAGCTTGCGCGCGAGCGAGAAGCTCGGCCACCTCATCAAGGCCGCATTCCTGCGCACATCCGCACGGCTCGATAAGGGTGTGGGCTGCCTCGACGGCCTCCGCACCGCCGCGAATGCGCGGCAAGCCGAGCAGCGCGTCGGCAACCACGGAGGCAAGCTCCTCGGACGCCTCATCCACAAGCTTGGCCAGACCGATGAGATCGCAGCGCTGGCAAAGCCCACGCGCCCGCTGGCACCACTCGTCGGGCATTCCCGAACACGCAAGCAGCACGTCGAGCGGCCTGGCACTTCCCATGGCGATGACATAGCCCTCCAGGCCGGCAGCCTCAAGGGCGCGCGCCATGAGCAGCAGCGTCTCGGCGTCGGCCTCAAGGCCGTCGACCCCGATGAACTCAACACCAAGCTGGGTGAGCTGGCGAGGCTGACCAGTAAGCGCATCGCACTCGCGCATGACGGGCGCGTTGTACCGCAGGCGCAAGGGGCCCTGCCGGCCACGCAGGCGCGTGGCAACCATGCGAGCGACAGGCAGCGTCACGTCGGGGCGCAGCATGAGCAGCGCGCCATCGGAATCGAAGAGGCGAAACGCTACGTCGCTTGTGGCATCGCAATCCTGGAGCAGGTCGCTCATTTCAAGCAAGGGCGTCTCAACAGGGAGATATCCGGCCTGGGCAAAGCATGCGCCTACCGCCGAGCTTATCTGTTCGCGCCAAAGTGCCTCTTCAGGAAGCACGTCTCTGAATCCGCGCGGGGTGGATGTGGTAGTCGTGGAACTCACCGCTTTCTTCTCGGGAAGCTTTGTTACAACTGTAATCGCAAACTGTTTCCAAAGGCCGAATATGATTGAGGCACTTTAGCACGGTAGAGTGCTAAAGTGCCTCACATTAACCTGCTTGTAACATAGGCGCACGTCTCATCCACGCATCAGACGTCCCGAGCCTCTTACACGATGGCCACCGTGCCCTGACCGCGCAGAATGTCATCGACCTCAACGGCAAGCGACATGTTCTTCGTGTTCACATGCATGGGAATCTCGGCACGCATGGTGTGGCCCGAAGCTTCCTCAACAAGCAGCTCGACGTTGTCGGAGCCGGTATAGCGCGAGAAGATGCGCGACAGCTGCGTGATGAGGTTCTGGTTGAGCAGTGCACTCGTCACGCGAATCTCCAGCGTCTTGGGACGGTTCGACGCCTGGTCGAGCACGAGCGGCTCGATGTCGACCACCATGAGCTGGTTTCCGCGGTCGGAGCGGTCGAGGTTGGCGCGCACCTTGACGAAGACGTCGCCCACGCGCTCCCCGGTCATGGGGTCGACCTCGCCCTGAAGGATGTGCCCCTTCTTCGCAAAGACTTTGGGGAAGCACACGCAGGTGACGTCGGCCTCCATGTCGGCCAGGTTGAAGACGGCCATTTGGTCGCCCGACTTCGTGACCTTCTTCTGAAGACCATCGACCATGCCTGCCCAGCTGAAAATCTTCTTCTCGGGCACCTTGTACTGGCCGGAATCGCCTTCGCCCGCCTCCTCCTCAATCTGACCGATGCTGAAGTCACGAGCCTGGGACAGGGCATACTCGAAGGGGCGCAGGGGGTGGTCGGATACGTAGATGCCGAGCACTTCCTTTTCAAGGGTGAGCTTGGTGCGGTCGTCCCACTCAACACCGTCCGGCTCAACGCGCGCGTTGAAGCTTCCCGCGTCGTCGTCTTCCTCGAACAGGTCGAACATGGAGAGCTGGCCGGCTGCCTCGTTCTTCTGGCGCTTTGTCGCCGCGTCGATGATGTTCTCGGGGTTGTCCTTGCTCACAAGCCAGCAGAGCTGCTTGCGCGTATAGCCCGTGTCGTCAAAGGCGCCTGCCTTGATGAGGGACTCGATGACGCGACGGTTCGCCTTGCTCGAATCCACGCGATCAAGGAAGTCGAAGATGTCCTGGTAGGGGCCGTTTGCCTCGCGCTCGGCCACAATGAGGTCGCTCACGCCCTCACCCACGCCGCGGATGCCGGCAAGACCGAAGCGAATGCCCTCGGGCACCGGCGTGAACTCGTTGCCCGAGGAGTTGATGTCTGGCGGCAACACGTCGATGCCGTCGAAGCGGCATGCCGCGATGTAGTGCACGATCTTCTCGGTTTTACCCGTGTAGGAGGTGAGCACGGCAGCCATGTACTCGCGAGGATAGTGGGCCTTGAGCCAAGCCGTCTGCATAACGAGGATGGCATATCCCGCAGAGTGCGACTTGTTGAAAGCATAGGAGGCGAACTCAAGAACGTCGTCCCAAATCTTCTGGGCGATCTCCTTCTTGTAGCCGTTGGCCACTGCGCCGTTCATCCAGTGGTCGTACGTGGTCTCTTCCTTGCCGTCAGACCAGTTGAACATCGTGGAGGTCAGAAGCTTGATCTTCTTCTTTGCCACGGGCTTACGGATGCGCGAGTCCGATTCGCCGGCCGAGAAGCCGCTCATCTTCATCGAGATCTGCATAACCTGTTCCTGGTAGACCATGGTGCCGTACGTCTCGCCAAGGATGTCGTCGAGGCGCGGGTCGTACGAGACGGCCTCCTCCTTGCCGTTCATACGGTTGATGTAGGAGTCCACCATGCCGGCGCCCAGGGGTCCGGGGCGATACAAGGCGATAAGAGCGACGACGTGCTTGTACTCACGCGGCTTCATGTTCTTGATGGTGGCTGTCATGCCGCCCGACTCGACCTGGAAGACGCCGGCCGTGTGGCCCGAACCCATGAGCTCGAAGATCTTGGGGTCGTCGAAAGGAATCTCGGCCTCGTTGATGTCGATGCCGCAGGTAGCCTTGATGTTCTTCTTGGCCTTGGAGATAACGGTGAGCGTACGCAGGCCCAGGAAGTCCATCTTGAGCAGGCCCATGTCGGCGACCATGTGGCCTTCGTACTGGGTGATTTCCACGCCGCCCTTGGTGTCGAGCTTCGTGGGCACATGCTCGTTGACCGGGTCTCGGCAGATGAGAACGGCGCAGGCGTGCACGCCCTCGCCACGCGTGAGGCCCTCGATGGCCAGTGCCGTGTCGATGACCTGCTTTGCGTCGGGGTCTTCCTTGTAGGCCTGCACAAAGTCGGGCGAGAAATAGTCCTTGTGCTTCTCGTCTTTGCCCATGGTCGCGGCAAGCGTCGTGTCGGGGGCGTTGGAAATCATCTTGGAAAGCTTCTGGGAGAAGCTCACCGGGAAGCCCAACACGCGCGCAGCGTCGTTGACGGCCTGCTTGGCCTTGAGGACCGAGTACGTGATAACGTGCGTGACGTGGTCGGCGCCGTAGCGGCGGCGGACATAGTCCACCACCTCCAGGCGCCGCTCATCGTCGAAATCCATATCGATATCGGGCATCTCGGTACGCTCGGGCGACAGGAATCGCTCGAACATCAGGCCGTTCTCAAGCGGGTCGAAGCCCGTGATGTCCATGGCGTACGCAACGATGGCGCCTGCGGCAGAACCACGGCCCGGACCCACGCCGATGCCGTTTGCCTTGGCCCACTTCACGTAGTCGGCGACGATAAGGAAGTAGGCGGCAAAACCCTTGTCGCAGATGACCTTGTATTCGTACTCGAAGCGCTCCACAACATCGGGACGCGCGGTCTTCCAATCGGCTCCGTAGTGGCGCGACAAGCCCGCCTCGCAGTCGCGGCGGAACTGGCTTTCGTGGGTCTGCCCCTCGTCAAGACCAGGGTAGCGAGGAAGAATGATCTGGTCGAAGTCCAGGTAGACGCCCGATTTTTCGTCAAGGACCTCACCGGGCTTGGCGCCGCACTTCTCAGCGATCTCAATCGTGTTATCACAGGCCTCCTGGTACAGGGGGCCCAGAGCCGCACGCATCTCTTCCTCGGTCTTCATATAAAACTGGTCGTTCTTGAAGCGCATGCGATCGGGGTCGTCGAGTTTCTTGCCCATGCCGATGCACATCATGGCGTCCTGCGTGACGGCATCCTCGCGCAGCAGGTAATGGAAGTCGTTCGTGGCGACCGTCTTGATACCGAGCTCGCGGGCAAGCTTGTCAAGGTGCCCGTTGAGCTCGTCTTGCGTCATGCCGGTGTCGGTGCGCACGCCTTGATTTTGCAGCTCGATGTAGAAATCGCCGGGCGCAAAGATCGAACCGAACGTCTTGGCCCACTCCACTGCCTGTCGGTCGTCGCCTCTGTCGATGCACTGCGGGATGATACCGGCGATACATGCCGAGGTGGCGATGAGACCGTCGGCATTGTTGCGCAGCATGTCGAGCGTCACGCGGGGCTTGTAATAAAAGCCGCGCGTGGCCGCCTGAGACACCACGTTCATGAGGTTGACGTAGCCCGCGTTGTTCTTGGCGAGCAGAATCATGTGGTACAGCTCGGGTTTGCGGTCGCGCGAAAGCGTGGAGTCCGGCGTGAAGTAGACCTCGCAGCCCAAGATGGGCTTGATGCCGTACTCGGCGCCCTTGCGCCCGTCGGGACTGCCGGCAACCTGGGCATCAAGGTAATACTGTGCGCAACCATACATATAACCATGGTCGGTGATGGCGCACGCCGGCATGCCAAGCTCCCATGCGCGCTTGGCCATGTCCTTGAGACGCGTGATTCCGTCGAGCAGTGAGTACTCGGTATGACAGTGCAGGTGTACGAAAGCCATGTGCTTGCTCCTTATCGACTATGGCGATGATAAAGGCAAGCGTGGACAGTTAGAAAGCACCTAGGCAAGAACCCTTACAAACAGCGGGCGCGCCGGCAAAACCAACGCGCCCACTCAATGTCACTCCTCGTCGTCGGCGCCGCCAAGCTCCTCAAGCAAGCTCAGCGCGCACTCAAGCACAGACTCGTCCTTGCGCAGGGGATAGTTGACCTTGCCGGTCTTGGCAAAGACCTGCGCGCCCTTCTTGCGCCACGCGTCGAAAACCGGTTTGGGCACCTCGGCACCGGCCAACGTGAGCTTGCCGACCGCAGTACCCACCGACGTGATGCCGAGCCTGTCGGCGCGAATCCTGATGCGAGCGCGCGTGAACAGGTTTCGAGCCGCCTCGGGAAGCTCGCCATAGCTCTCCACGCACTGCTTTTCCAGCGCGTCCACCCCCTCCAGGTCGGTGAGGGCAGCAAGCTTGCGATACATGAGGACGCGCTTGTCCACCTCGGGCAGGTACTCCTCGCTGAAGTAGTAATCCACCGGCAGGTTGATAGTCACGCTCGTGGCCGCCTCGTCGGCAGGCTCCTCGCCACGCGCCTGCGCCACAGCCTCGCCGAGCATCTGCGTGTACAGGTCGAAGCCCACGCTCGACAGGTTGCCGTGCTGTTCGGCACCCATGAGCGAGCCGGCACCGCGAATCTCCAGGTCGCGCATGGCGATGCGCATGCCGCTTCCCAGGTCGGTGAACTCCCCGATTGCCAGAAGCCTGTCGGTGGCCTCGGGGGTCAGCGGGACATCGGGCGGGAACATGAAGTAGGCGTAGGCCTGCTGCCTACCACGTCCCACACGACCCTTGAGCTGATAGAGCTGCGCCAGGCCCAGGCGCTGGGAGTCCTCGATGATGAGTGTGTTGGTATGGGGGTTGTCAATGCCGCTCTCGATGATGGTCGTGGCCACGAGCACGTCAACCTCGCCGGTCACGAACTTCTGCATGACGTTTTCGACCTCGTTGGGGGTCATCTTGCCATGCGCCACACCCACGCGAGCCTCGGGCGCCACGCTCAGCACGCGCTGCACGGCCTCGTCGATGGTTTTCACGCGGTTCGACACGTAGTAGACCTGCCCGCCACGAGCAAGTTCCAGGCGCACGGCCGAACTCACGACATCCTCGTCCCACTCGCCCACATGTACCTTCACGGGGATACGCCCGGCAGGCGCCGTCTTGATGAGCGACATGTCGCGCACGCCGCTCATGGCCATCTGCATCGTGCGGGGGATGGGCGTTGCCGAAAGGGTCAGCACGTCAACCTGCTCGCGTAGGTTCTTGAGGTGCTCCTTGTGCTGCACGCCAAAGCGCTGCTCCTCATCGACGATGACAAGCCCCAGGTCGCGTGGGTTGACGTCGCTCGAAAGGAGTCGATGGGTACCCACAAGCACCTGCACCGTGCCTGCGGCGAACCCCTCGAGGGCCTTTTTCTGCTGCTTGGGGGTGCGGAAGCGGCTGAGCACCTCCACTTCCACGTCGAAATCGGCAAAACGCTCGAAGAACGTCTGGTAGTGCTGCTGGGCCAGAATCGTCGTGGGACACAGCACCATGACCTGCTTGCCATCCTGCGTGGCCTTGAAGGCAGCACGCAGCGCAACCTCGGTCTTGCCAAAGCCCACGTCTCCGCACAGCAGCCGGTCCATGGGCTTAGGGGCCTCCATGTCGGCCTTGATGTCTTGGATGGCAGCCGCCTGGTCGGCCGTTATCTCGTAGGGGAAGCATTCCTCCATCTGACGTTGCCAGGCCGTGTCAGGCGAGAAGGCAAAGCCACGCGCGGCAGCGCGGCGCGTGTACAGGTCGACGAGGTCAAAGGCCAGCGCCTTGGCCGCTTTGCGCGCCTTGGTGGTCGCGCGGGTCCAGTCAGCCGAGTTGAGCCTTGTGAGGCGCGGGGCATCGGAGTCGGGACCCACGTAGCGCGTCAGGCGGTCGACCTGCTCGAACGGCACAAACAGCTTGTCGGCACCGGCATATTCAAGCTGGAAGTAATCACGCTCTTTGCCTGCAACCTCCTTGCGCACGATAGCCGTAAAGTGCGCGATGCCGTGTGTGGCATGCACCACGTAGTCGCCCGGTTTGAAGGGAAACGTGATGTCGGTCACATCGATGTTCTTGCGGCGTCCGTGCTTGGCCATGCGGCTCTGCAGGTCGGCGGAGCTGATGACGGCCAAGCGCGCGTCGGGGATGACGACTCCGGCAGGTATGGGGGCATCCGTCACCGTGATGGGGCCGCGCGGGAGCGGCTCGTGGGAGACGCGCGCCCACTCGGGAATGCATGCGCCCCTGTTTTCGGTTGAGGTGGCAAGCGACTCGACGATGGGAATGTGCTCGTCGGTGAGCGTGATCTTCATCGCACGGCGCGCCTCGCTGTCGGGAATGGCGAAGACCGTGGCGTAGCCCATATGGCGCAGCGAGTCGAGCCTGCGCACAAGGCGGGCCCCTCCGGCAACGTCGGGCTGCTGCACGCGCAGCTCAGAGGTCGCACCGCCTCCCGCGCGCATGATGGAAACGAGCGTCAGGCGCTGCTGTGAGCCGAAGTCCATCTGGGCAGGCTTGAGATAGAGCCCCTCCAGCGACACTTTGGCGTTGCGGGCCAACACGCTGACCTCGTCGTAATAGCGCGTCGCATCATCGAAGAGAGAGCGGGGCTCGGCAAGCACCATGAGCACCTCGGGCGCCACATGCGCAAGAGGCCCGGTCGTAGACGCATAAAGGCTCGGCAGATAGCGGTCCGCCTCGTGGAAGACGATGCCTTGAGAGAACATCTCCATATGGCGGGCAAGCTCGTCATCGTCTTGACTTGCCTGGTACAGCTTGCGGCGGCAGCGCTCGATGGCTTTGGGAGAAAGCGCGAGCTCGCGCGCCGGGTACATCTCGACGTCCGTCACCTGGCCGATAGTCTGCCCCGTGGAGGGAACGAGCGTGCGTATGGCGTCGATCTCGTCGCCGAAGAACTCGAGGCGGACCGGACCCGTGGACTGGGCCGGCCAGACGTCAACGAGATCGCCATGCACATGAAACGTACCCGGTCCATCCACCGCGCCCTGCGAGGTATAGCCAAGGAACAGCAGTTTCTCGGGCACTGTGGCAAAATCGATTTCCTGGCCTATCTCAAAGGAAATCGGCATGAAGTAGTCGCTGCCCACAGGAGGCACGCACCTCAACAGCGCCCGCGCAGAGGCAACCGCCAAGCATGGCTCCCCCGCCTTCAGGCGCGCAAGGGCACGGCAGCGCGCACCCACCACCGCATCGTCGCTCGGTTTGTCTGACCAGGGCAAATCGCAACGCAAAGGAATGTGTTCGACCTGGTCAAGCCCCACGTAAGAAGCCAATGCCTGCGCCATGCGCTGGGCCGCATCCTCGCCGGCGACAACGACCACGCAAGGGCGCGGGTTGCGTGCATAGAGCGCCGCGATGGCAAGGGGCCTGGCCGACTGGGCGATTCCAAGCGTGGCATCTTGCGCCGTTGCAAGATTGCGCTCGATATCTCGAAACTCCGCCGCGCTGGCAAGTTGATCGGCAATCCTGTGAATGAGCACTGGGGACTCCTTGTGAGTATCGCAATACCTGATGGGCTGCGCCGTTAAGAGACTCGGGTGCAGGCGTCGCACCGCTCTCAAAACGCCTTCCACACCAGATGTCACCCGTATACAAACGCGGGACCCGGCCCCGAGGTGAGGTCAGGCCCCGCGTTTGAGTTTACTACGGGAGTCCCATTGTGCGAGCAACAACCGAAGTTGTTATTTGTCATTCATCGAGGGCACTTCTTCAGGGTAGACGTCCTCCAGATGCCCATCGTACACGTAGTGCTTGGTTTCCTTGGCCACAATCCCTCCCAGGACCAGCACCGCGATGCAGTTGGGAACCGCCATCAGGCCGTTGGTGATGTCGGAGATGTTCCAGACGAGGTCGCCGCCGCCGATGCATCCCCAGAACACGAAGACCAGGAAGACGATCGAATACGGCAGAATGCCCTTCTTGCCGAAGAGGTACATAATTGCGCGGTTACCGTACTGGCTCCAGCCAAGAATCGTGGAATAGGTGAAGCAGAGAAGGCCAACCACCAGCACGAACGGGCCGAACACGGGAATCGACTCGAAGCAGGCTGTCGCAAGCGCCGCGCCACCGCTGAAGATGTTCGTGCTGCCGCCGGCAATGGTGTTGTTGAACGTAGCGGCAAGCTCGGGGTTGGCCAGCAGCGACGTCACGAGCATGAGGCCGGTGATGAGGCAGATGACAACCGTGTCCCAAAATGTACCGCTCATAGACACGAGAGCCTGACGGGCGGGGTTGCGAGTCACTGCGCTCGAAGCAACAAGCGGGGCGGAGCCCAGGCCGCTCTCGTTGGAGAAAAGACCACGCTTGAAGCCGAACTGGAGAGCCAGCATGACAGTCGATCCCACCGCGCCACCAAAAGCCGCCTGCGGCGTGAACGCGCACACGAGGATGGTGGAAATCGCCTCGCCCAGGTACTGGCCGTTAATGCCAATGATTACCAGGCAGCACACAACATAGAACAGGGCCATGATAGGAACGAGCTTCTCGCAGACGCGGGAGACGCTCTTAAGGCCACCAAGGATGACAAAGGCGACAAGCACCGTCACGACCAGGCCAATGACCCATGTGGGGATGCTCTCACCGTCGAAGAGCGACGTTGCCGTGATGGCGCCGGCAAGCGAGTTTGACTGCACCGAGGCACCGATGCCAAAGGAGGCAATGGCCGTAAACAGCGCAAAGAGGACGGCGAGGAGCTTGCCCAAGCCCTTGTTCTTGAAACCGCGCTCGAGGGCGTACATGGCGCCGCCGATCATCTTGCCGTTCTCATCCTTCACGCGCCACTTCACACCGATGTAGGTCTCCGCGTACTTGGTGGCGATGCCGAAGATACCCGTGATCCACATCCAGAAGATGGCACCCGGACCGCCGGAGAGGAGACCCGTCGCCACACCCACGATGTTGCCGGTGCCGATAGTCGCAGCAAGCGCCGTGGTCAGGGCGCCGAACTGGCTGATGTCGCCTTCAGCGCTGCTGGGGTCGTCTTTACTCACCGACAGCTTGATGGCCGTGCCAATCTTGCGTTGGATGAAACGCGTGCGCACGGTCGTGTAAATGTGAGTGCCCAGCAACAGCACGATGAGGGGCCATCCCCAAACAAATGCGTCAACTGCGCTGACTCCAGCTGAAAACGCCTCAATGAAAGCGTCCATGTTGGCCTCCTGGACTCCATGAAGCGGCCTGCCCGCTCCGTTGGACCCTGATTATGCAACCCTGAACGTTTCTTGTTGTTTCCTATGCATTAAGCCTGTTGGCAGGCGCCACTCATCCAGCAAAAACACCCGGTCGCACGGCAATGTTGTAGTACGTTGCAAACACGATGAAGACCACGGCCACGGCAATCATTGCCCAGGTCCAGCGCTTTTCGCCCTTGAGGTACTCATCCACTGTCTTGGCATGCGACACGCGCAGGTATCCCGCCATGTTTGCGCCACGCGCATAGACAATCAGAAACGCCAGCATGCACGCCAGGCAAGCGACAGCGAGCAGGATGTACAAACCGCCTGCATGCACCGCCGTGTAGACGATGTTATCGAGGAAGATCAAGATGGGATACATCAAGATGAGGTACCACTGGCCATGACCCGGCCCCCAAAGCGCCGGCATGAAGAATGCGCCCCAGTTCATCTTAGGCAAATGCGGCAGCGGCTCTGATTCCCTGAGCAGCAAGGCCACGGCTACGCGGTCCTTTGTGTGCCCGCAGTCTCGCGGGTTGAGCTTGTCATCCAGCTCGACGAAGTCCTTGCAGTCGCGGCACAGACCCGCATAGCGCATGCCCTCAGGCGCAGACGGAACCTGTTCTTCCTCATCCATTGCAAAGGCTTCCATTTCGGTTTTCCCCATCGATTACCTCTTCTTTCTACAGGCGTCCACAACGTCACGCACGAATGCATCGCAGTCAAGGTCATTCGCCTCGCTCGACACCCTCACGAGCCAACCAGAGTCCCCCGCAACAGCAGTGGTCTCGATTCGCTTGCCTTGATCGTTTCGAGCCGCAAGACACGCAAGGTCGCAATCCTCCTCTGCGACAAGCACCATCTCGTTCGACTTGCCATCAACGGGGGAAACCGCAAAGCCCGCATCCATAAGCCCGTGCGCCAGATATCCCGTCATCACGCTCGCATCAGGGGTGCCGTGCACCCGCGGAAGCACAACGGATGCCGTTCCCTGCTCGAGCAGATCTTCCACCCCGATGCCAAGTTCCTCGCGCAGATACTTCACTGCCGTTCGAGCAAGCAGAGGAACGGCTGCTGCGACCTTCGGAGTCAGCGCCCTGACAAACTCCGAGGGGCTCATGTTCTCCACCTGAATGCCAAAGCAATGCCCCGTGCAGGAGATTCCCAAGAAGCTCGCAGATCCAAGCACATCGGCAAAGCGCACATCATGCAGTGAGGCCATGCCCGCAGGCGTGGGAGCCACATCCGTTGGCTCAAAGGAGAATATCTCGCCAGGTGTTGCCCCTGGTACCTCAACAGCGTCAAGCACAAGGGCGAAGTCCGCCTCACGCAAGTCAGAGATGATGGCCATGCCCATGCAAGCACGGTCGATAACCATGACATTGTCGGGGAACCTGTAGCGTGACAACAAATAACGTGCCACGGCAGGTCCGACACCATCATCCAAAAGAAGCTCGTTTCCTATGCAAATGAGCGAAACCCTCACGCCTGGAGGCCCCCTTTGTCCAATCAAAAATGCACGTCGAATAAAAAAGGGGCCTGCGGGTAAGCCCGCAAGCCCCTTAAAGAGCGCGTATGCCTTAGAGGCAAACTAGCACTTGATGCCGGCCTTGTCCAGGTCGTCGGTACGAGGAGCCGCACCGTAGCTGGGGCCATGGCCCATGCCGTCGTAACCCACCACGTTGCGAATCTCGGGGTCGTACACCAGGCCAGCGTGCTCCTTGCGGAACAGGATCAGCTTGGTGGGAGAGACGCCCTCGATGTTGGCAAGGTAGAGGTGGAAGCACATGATGTACATGATGATGAACATCGTGATGTAGTGGATGATGCGGATGTTCATCACGCCGATGCCCTCGGTCAGGACCAGGGAGATGGCCCAGTTGCTCGTGGGAATCCAAAGAGCGAAGCCCGTCCAAGCCATGAGGAGGATCAGCGGCAGGAACAGCAGATAGAAGATCTTCTGCAGAACGCCGAGCTTAGCGCCGAGGCAGTGCCCCTTGTTCATGAACAGGTAGTACTTGACCGTCTCGAGAAGCATGTGACGGTTGTTGCGCTGGGGCAGCCACGTCTTGAAGTCACGCACGACGGCACGGGTGCCACCGGAAGGAGCGGACTTGATGAAGAACGACAGGACAACACGCATGATGAGGTTAATCGTGATGACGATACCGCAGAACACGTGAATACCACGACACATGCTCATCGCAAGGGGAAAGAACGGGTAGTGGATATAGAAACCCGTAAAGATCAACGTGAACATGCAGATCAGGTTCACCCAGTGAGTGATGACGAAAGGCAGCGGGTGGGCTTCCTTATAGTGTGCAAGATGCGCCATGCTACCTCACCCCCCAAGGGCTCTCGACCGTCGTGAAGCTCTTGCCCGTCTTGGGCTCGAACACGTGCACGCAGCAAGCGGTGCAGGGATCGAAGCTGTGGACAAGGCGCAGGGCCTTGATGGGCTTTTCAACGTCAACGACCTCAGTACCAAGCAGAGCCTGCTCGAGCGGACCGCGCGTGCCCTCGCTGTCGCGAGGACCAAGGTTCCACGTCGAAGGGATGATGATCTGGTACTTGTTGATCTGGTCGTTCGTGAGCTTCGCCATGTGATAGAGGGCGCCACGAGGGGCCTCCCACAGGGCAACACCGGTACCGGTGGTGTTCTCCGGCTTGGTGTAGTAGTCATGGTTGCCAGCGCCGACGTACTCGATGAGGTCGAGGCACTCCTGTTCCATGCAATCCATGATGTAGACCATCTCGACGGCGCGAGCAGCAACGCGACCAAAGACCGACTCCAGATAGGAGACGTTACCAGCCTGGCCGAGCTTCTCGAGAATGGAGTCAACGAGTGTGACAACCTCTTCAACGCCACGCTTGTAAGCAACAAGAACACGGGCAAGAGGCGAAGCCTCGTAGACGCCGCCGTTGTAACGGGGGGCCTTGCACCAGGTGTACTTACTGTCGCGGTTGTAGCCCTCGGTGGGATACCACGGGTCGGTGATACCGTTGAGCGGGTTGACCGGCTCGCTGTCCTTGTAGTAAGCGCGGGCAACATCCTCGGTGATGAGGTTGGTGTCCACTTCGGACAGCTCGAGATTGTCGCCCGTCAGGACGCCAGCAGGCAGGTAACGGTTGTTGATTTCGAAAGACGGATCGTTGAAAACGCCCCATGCGATGAAGTTGCCTGGGCCCTTGCCGTAGGTGAACTCGTTGGAGTACACCTTGGACAGGGCGATGGCATCGGGAAGCACGACGTTGTTGACCCACGCCTTGATGTCCTTGATGCGATACAGGATGTCATCAAGCTTCTCGGAGGTAGGCACGAACATGGTGCCACCAGCCAGAGCCGTCATGATGTGGGGCATCTTGCCGCCGATGATACCGTTGATCTCAGAGGCCTTGGCCTGCATCTCGAGAGCCTCGATGTAGTGGGCAGTCGCGATGAGGTTGAGCTCAGGCGTGAGCCTGAAAGCCGCGGAGCCATCGGCATCCGTGGTATCAAACCAGTTGCCCGAGAAGATGGAGAGCTGGCCATTGTCGGCGAAAGCCTGCAGGCGCTTCTGGATGTTGGCGAAGTCCGCGGCGGCCATGCCGTTCTCCTGGCAGACATCGAACGTGTCGGCGATGTCTGCGTTGATGGAGTCGAGCGGGTTGACATAGTCAAGGCCGTTGAGGTTGTAGAACCACAGGATGTGGCTGTGCATGAACTGCGCCATCTCCGAGAGGTTGCGGACCATACGGCCGCCCTCGGGGGGATTGATGCCGAAAGCAGCCTCGCAAGCCATAGCAGCAGCATGGGAGTGCGAGACGGGGCAAACGCCGCAGATACGCTGAGCAATGATGGAGGCATCCTGGCTGGAACGGTTCTCAAGAATGAGCTCCATGCCGCGGAAGAGACCCGCGGAGACCCACGCGTCCTTTACCTGTCCATCCTCGACTTCCATGTCGATGCGAAGGTGGCCTTCGATACGAGTTACGGGGTCAATGGTTGACTGAGCCATGTGTGTTTGCCTCCCTTCTACTTCTTATGGTTCGCGTGACGCTCGACAACGCCGTCAGCGTCGAGCTGCTCATAGAGCTGGTCGGCGACAGCAGCGGCCTCAGCGGCGCCCGGAGTCTTGTGCTTGACGTCGTACTCACGCTCGACCTCGAAGTCGGCGCCGCCATCGGTGCGCTTCGTGATCTTCATGCCGACGGCATGGACCACGATGATACCGACGACAAGGCCCAGCACCGTACCACAAATTGCAGCAGGCGAGACCTTCCAGTCGAGAATCTGGAAGTAACGATGACGCGCCAGGAAGGGCGTGTTCTCGTCAACCCAGTTGCCATTAGCATTCATGGGGCTGATAACGCCGCAGCCAACGCAAGGGGCACCGGCCTCAACGCACCAAGAGACGTGACGGTTCGACTTCACGATGGGGCAGTTGGTGAAGGTCTGCGGACCCTTGCAGCCAAGGGCGTAGAGGCAGTAACCCTTCTCCTCCTCGATGGAGCCGAAGTTGTAGACGAACTCACCGTTCTCAAAGTGGCCACGACGGGGGCAGTTGTCATGGACGGTCTCGTTGAACATGAGCTTGGGCTCATTGTTGTTGTTGAGCTCAGGGATGCGACCCATCAGCAAGTACTCAACAAGAACGGCGACAATCCACTCGGGGTTGCCGGGGCAGCACGGAATGTTGATGACCGGCGTGTCGATGCCGTTCTTCTTGAGGAACTTCTGAACGCCAAGAGCGCCAGAGGGGTTGGGGCGAGCAGCCTGCCAACCACCGTCGCAAGCGCAAGAGCCGTAGGCGATGACTGCCTCAGCGGAGTAAGCAGTCTCGAGAAGGATGTCGGTACCCTTCTCGTCAGCAATGCGAAGCGCGTTGCCGTCCCAGCCCTCAACGACTGCGCCCTCGTAGACTACAAGGTAGCCACCGGCTGCAATCGTCTGCTTACGAGCCTCCTCCATAGAATGGCCAGCCGCTGCGGAAAGCGTCTCGCTGTAGTTCAGCGAAAGCAGCTCCAGGACAACGGACGGCACATCAGGAGTATCGACCTGAGCAAAAGCCTCAGTGCAGCCCGTGCACGAAGCGCCCTCAAGCCAGATGACGGGCTTCAGATTGCCCTCGGAGTTACCGATGACGCTCTCAAGAGCCTCGGCAATCTGGGGAGCGGCAGTCTGGGAAAGACCAATCATCGTGGCGATACCAGCGCAATAGCCGAGGAACTTACGACGGCTAATGCCACGGGACTCCAGAACCTGAGCACCCTTGCTGATCTCATTCACCTGCTGTGTTGCCATTCTTACACCTCCCTCTCAAACTAGGCTAAGCCTAACGTGTGGCCAAACCGATTTCAGCCACCCTACCAAGGTGAATCGTAGACCAACAAAGGGGAGGTAGAAGCGCGAAATTGCGTCAAATCACAAATATGCACGGTAATAGTAAACGCTTAGGGAAACGCTGAAGTATTGCCAATCCGGCCCCGTGGGGGCCGGATTTGAGTTTTTT
>UQBS01000045.1 GCA_900539345.1 uncultured Coriobacteriaceae bacterium
AAACGAAAAAAGGAGGCCCATAAAGGACCTCCTTTCATGCAAGCATATGAAGAGTGAGAAGCGTTGCGCTTACTCGGCCTTGGCCTCGGAGGCCTCCTCGGCGGGAGTCTCCTCGACGACCTCAGCAACGGTCTCCTCGGCAGCCACGGGGGCAACCTCGGCGACAGCAGCCTTCTCGGCCTTCTTCTTGGGCGTGCAGGGCTCGGTGACGAGCTCGATAATCACCATGGGGGCGTTGTCGCCCTTACGGGGCCCAAGCTTGATGATGCGGGTGAAACCGCAGGTGCGGTCGGCCCACATGCCCTGCTGAACCTTCTCGAAGACCTCGCGCACGATCTCCTTGTCGTTCAGCTTGGCGATGGCAAGACGACGGCTGTGAAGGTCGCCGCGCTTAGCCCACGTGATGATACGATCCACGTCGCCGCGGATAGCCTTGGCGCGCGTCTCAGTGGTCTTGATGCGATCGTTAAGGAAGAGAGAGCAGACCAGGCTACGCTTCATAGCCTTGGTGTGGGAAGCATCAGTTCCCAGCTTCAGCCCGTGCTTCTTGTTGTGCCTCATGCTAGTGATCTCCCGATCCTACTGCTTCAGGCTCATGCCCATCGAGTCAAGCTTGTCCTTGACCTCTTCGATAGACTTGACGCCGAAGTTGCGAATGTTAAGAAGGTCGTTCTCGCTGAAATCGAGAAGCTGACGCACGGAGTGAATGCCGGCGCGCTTCAGGCAGTTGAACGAACGAACAGACAGGTCGAGGTCGTCGATGCGCTTGTCGAGCTCGACGTTGTCGACAGGTTCTTCCTGAGCAAAGATGGAAGTCTCCTCAGGAACGCTCTCCACCGTGGTAAGCGTAAGGAAAGCGTTGATGTGCTGGTTGACGATGTTCGCAGCCTGCACGAGAGCCTCGGTGGGCGTGACAGCCCCGTTGGTCTCGACTTCAAGAACGAGCCTGTCGTAGTCGGTACGCTGACCAACGCGGCAGGGCTCAACGAACTTCGTGCAGCGACGAACCGGCGAGAACAGGCTGTCGACATGGATGATTCCGATGGAATCATCGCCACGGGCATTGGACTCGCCGGGGGCATAGCCACGGCCAGTACCGATACGCATGGACATCGTGAAATGAACGCCGTCCTCGAGGGTGGCAATCACATGCTCGGGATTGATGAGGTCGAACTCAGCGGGAACAAAGAAGTCCTCGCCAGTCACAACCGCAGGACCGTCGATGTCAACCGTGGCAGTTGCCTCGTCGCCAATGTTGTTGGACTTGAAAACAAGACCCTTAACATTGAGAACGATGTCCGTCACGTCCTCGCGAACTCCGGCCAGGGACTGGAACTCGTGCTGCACGCCTTCGATGTGAATCGCCTCGACAGCAGCGCCGTCAAGCGACGACAGCAGAACGCGGCGAAGCGAGTTGCCCAGGGTGTCACCAAAACCACGCTCGAGCGGCTCAACCGTAAAGCGTGCAAAGGATTCATTGATTCCCTCGACGGTAACCTGAGGCCTGATGAACTCTGACATGTAGTACCTCCAGACTCGTAAGCCGCAAATTACTTCGAGTAAAGCTCGACGATGAGCTGCTCCTGGATGTCCATGTCGATCTGGTCACGGGAGGGGATGTTGAGAACAGTGCCCTGAAGCTTCTCGATGTCAAGCTCGAGCCAGCTGGGGACCTGACGGTTCTCAGCAGACACAAGGGCGCTCTTGATAACGAGCATGTCCTTGGCCTTGGGGGCAACAGCCACAACGTCGCCGGGCCTCACGCGATAGGAAGCGATGTCCACACGGTGGCCATTCACGAAAATGTGGCCGTGGCTCACGGTCTGGCGAGCCTCCTTGCGGGTGCGGGCAAAGCCAAGACGGAAGACGACGTTGTCGAGACGGGACTCGAGCAGCGACATAAGGTTGCTGCCGGTGACGCCGTTCATGCGACGGGCCTTCTCGTAGTACATGTGGAACTGCTTCTCCAGAACGCCATAGATGAACTTGGCCTTCTGCTTCTCACGCAGCTGAATGCCGTACTCGCTGTCCTGGCGACGACGACGCTTCTGCGGGTTGCGCTTGGACTCCTTGGTATAACCCATGACGATGGGGTCGATACCCAGGGACCTGCACCTCTTCAGTACAGGGGTCCTATCCACTGCCATATTGGTATTCCTTCCTTACTTACACGCGACGACGCTTGCGCGGACGGCAACCGTTGTGCGGAGTGGGGGTCTTGTCCTGAATGCTCGTAACCTCGAGGCCAGCAGCCTGGAGGGAACGAATGGCCGTCTCGCGACCCGAACCCGGGCCCTTGACGAAAACGGCAACCTTGCGCATGCCGTGATCCTGAGCGGCCTTGGCGCAAGCCTCAGCAGCCATCTGAGCAGCGAAGGGAGTGGACTTACGAGATCCCTTGAAACCAACCGTACCAGCGGACTGCCAAGCAATGACGTTGCCCTGGGGGTCGGTGATGGAGACGATCGTGTTGTTGAACGAGCTCTTGATGTGAGCCTGGCCAACAGCGATGTTCTTGCGGTCGGCTCGCCTCACGCGAGTCTTAACAGCCTTCTTGTTGGATGCCATTGTAGCTTAGCCCCTCTTCTTCGCACCGATTTGACGACGGGGACCCTTGCGGGTACGAGCGTTGGTGTGGGTGCGCTGACCACGGACAGGTAGACCCTTACGGTGACGCAGGCCACGGTAGCAGCCGATGTCCATAAGGCGCTTGATGTTCTGGGAAGTCTCGCGACGAAGATCGCCCTCGACGAGGTACTTGCCATCGATAGCGTCACGAAGCTTCGTGACCTCATCCTCGGTCAGGTCCTTGACACGAGTCGCGGGGTCAACGCCAGTCTCGGCGCACAGCTTGGTGGCGGTGGTACGGCCGATGCCGTAGATGTAAGTCAGGCCGATCTCGACGCGCTTCTCGCGCGGCAGGTCGACGCCAAAAATACGGGCCATTCGCTCTCTCCTCTCTTAGCCCTGGCGCTGCTTGTGGCGCGGGTTCTCACACACGACAAGAATCTTGCCATGGCGACGGACAATCTTGCACTTGTCGCAAATCTTCTTGACCGAAGGACGTACCTTCATTGCCTTTTCCTTTCGGTTGAACTAACACTCTATATCTTCGTCCAGCCGCAGACGTTGGTGCCGAAACGCATACGAAATCTTACTTCCTGCGTGGATACATTTCCACCCGTCGGAAGCAAGTCAGAACAGTGTAACGACCAAAAAACCCGGTTCGTTACTTATAACGATACGTGATGCGACCGCGAGTCAGATCGTACGGAGAAAGTTCAATGACAACCTTGTCGCCAGGCAGAATTCGAATATAGTGCATACGAATCTTGCCAGAGATGTGAGCCAGAACAGTATGACCGTTCTCCAGCTCAACCTTGAACATAGCATTCGGAAGCGGCTCTACGACCGTTCCCTCAAGCTCGATTGCATCTTCGCGCTTGCTCACGTTACTCCACTTTCCCTCGAACCGCATACAGCGATGTATCATACACTAGACAAGACGCCAAGTGTAGTGATTCACAAAAGATACGAGACGACAACACACTATCTAACAAGACGCGTTACGTCCACAATCAACATCAAGAGGATCGAAACCCTCTTCCGCAGTTGTGATAACCGGTCCGTCCTTGGTAATCGCCACCGTGTTCTCGAAATGCGCGGCCATGCTTCCGTCATTGGTTACAACGGTCCAGTCATTGCTCAGTGTGTGTACATGACGGCGACCCATCGTGATCATCGGCTCGATAGCGAGAACCATACCAACCTCGAGCTTAATACCAAACCCGCGGTGACCATAATTGGGAACATTGGGTTCTTCGTGCATCTTGCGCCCAATGCCATGACCCACGTACTCACGGATCACACCATAGCCATGCTTTTGAGCATGGGACTGAACAGCATAGCCGATGTCGCCAAGGTGATTGCCGGGAACAGCCTGCTCGATTGCAAGAGCCAAGCAATCGCGCGTAACTTCGAGCAACGCCTTGCGATCGTCGGAGATATGGCCGACAGCAAACGTCCAGGCATTGTCGCCAACCCATCCGTTGACCGTAGCTCCCGTATCAATCGAGATGATATCGCCCTCGCACAGAATGCGATCGCGAGAGGGAATACCGTGAACTACTTCGTCGTTGATCGAGGCGCAGATGGTGCCCGGAAAACCACCGTAGCCCTTAAAGCCGGGCACTCCCCCATGCATGCGAATAAAGTCCTCGCAGAACTTGTCGAGTTCCCAGGTAGAGATGCCCGGACGAACCATCTCACCGGTCAGGCGCAGAGCCTCTTTAGAAAGGGCTCCACAAACCCTGAGGCCCTCGATATCTTGGGGAGACTTAAGCTTAATCATTGACGATAGCAGCCTTCACATCAGCAAAAACCTCGTCGACAGGACGATTTCCGTCAATCTCAACCAGAACACCCGCACCAGCGTAGTAGTTCACAAGAGGCGCAGTGGAAGTATGGTAGACATTGAGGCGGTTCTTGATGGTCTCAGGGTTATCGTCGGCACGCTGGTACATCTCGCCAGAGCACTGCGGGCACGTCGCGTCAGCAACGGTTCCGGTATAACCGCATGCGCGGCACACGCGGCGAGAGGAAAGACGATTGATGATTACCTCGTCAGGAACCTCAATCGCAATGGCAGCATCAATACGACGACCGTCAGCAGAAAGCACGCTATCGAGAGCTGCAGCCTGGGTGGTCGTGCGAGGGAAGCCGTCGAGAATGAAGCCCTTCTCACAGTCCTCCTGGTTCAGGCGCTCCTGCATAAGGTCGATGATGAGCTCATCGGGCACAAGGGCGCCGGCGTCCATATAGCTCTTGGCCTTGAGGCCCAGGCGCGTGCCCTCCTTGACGGCAGCACGAAGGATGTCGCCCGTGGAGATGTGAGGAAGGCCGAACTCATCGATGATGAACTGAGACTGAGTGCCCTTACCTGCACCGGGAGCACCAAGCAACACGAGATTCATGAGAGCCTCCTTTGAAAAAAATGGGCGGGCAAAGTGCCCGCCCATAAGGGTAAACGACAGAGGGCTTACTTAAAGAAGCCGCCGTAGTCGTGCATCTTGAGCTGGCTTTCAACCTTGCTCATTGTATCAAGTGCAACGCCAACCATAATCAGAATCGAAGTACCACCAAATGCCTGAATGAGCGTGTTGTTCGTAAAGAAGAACAGAATGCTCGGCACTACCGCGATAAGAGCGATGAAAATGGCACCAGGAAGCGTGATGCGATTGAGCACGTCCTTGATGTAACGAGCGGTCGCAGCACCAGGGCGAACACCAGGAATGAAGCCGCCTTGCTTACGAAGGTTGTCAGCCGTGTCATCAGGATTGAACACCATCGCCGTATAAAAGTACGCGAAGAAGATGATCAAAGCGAAGGACAACAGCCAGTTAAGCCAACCAGCCGACACCGCATTAGAGAAAACCTGGATCCATTCCACATTGGGGAAGAAAACAGCAAGCTGCGCCGGTATGTAGAGAAGCGAAGAAGCAAAGATGATCGGAATAACGCCCGCGGTGTTGACCTTGATGGGCAGATAGGTGGTCTGGCCACCCATCATCCTTCGGCCGACAACACGCTTGGCATACTGAATCGGAATCCTGCGCTGTCCCCTCTCGATAAAGATAATCGGCGGGATAACAGCAACGATAACGATAACCACGAGAATCGTGATGAGTGCGCCGTACGAGTTGTACTCGACAGAAGAGAAGATTGCCTGGGGCAGGCGCGACATGATGTTGGCAAAGATGATGAGCGACATGCCGTTGCCCACGCCGTACTGAGTGATGAGCTCACCCAGCCACATGATGAGAACGGAACCGACGACAAAACCAAAGACAATCATCACGTCGAGCAGTGCTTCAGGCATACCCATGCCAGCAAAACTAATGCCATAGGACGGGCTCTTGAACAAGAGCAAGTAGCCGATGGCGTTAATCAGCGACAGACCAATCGTAAGATAACGCGTGTACTGCGTAATCTTACGCTGGCCGGTCTCACCCTCCTTCGCGAGCTCGCGAAGCGAGGGAATCACCGCCTGCATCATCTGAAGAATGATGGAGGCGGTGATGTAGGGCATGATACCGAGGGAGAACAACGACACATACGACAGAGCACCGCCTGCAAACAGGTTGAGCAGTGCCATCGTGTTCGCCATGCCACCATTGGCATCTTCGAACTGGCTAACCAAATCCCCAAATGGAATACCGGGAAGAGGAATGTACGAACCGATGCGGTACAGCACGATGATTCCCAAGGTAATGAGAATCTTCTTCCTCAGTTCAGGCTCCCGGAACGCATTGAGGATGGCAGTTAGCACGGACGCTCTACCGTCCCTCCAGCGGCCTCAATCTTGGCCTGGGCGGAGGCGGAAACCTTGTCAACCTTGACGGTCAGCTTCTTGGTGATGTCGCCATCGCCGAGAACCTTGACAAGGGTCGTGGACTTCTTGATGACGTTCTTGGCGACAAGGGCATCGGAATCGACGACATCGCCATCGTTGAACAGGGCATCAAGACGAGCGAGGTTCACAGGGAAGTACTCAACACGCGTGGGGTTCCTGAAGCCGGGGAGCTTAGGAAGACGCATGGCGAGCTTCATCTGGCCACCCTCGAAGCCCGGGCCCTTGCCGCCGCCGGAGCGGGACTTCTGGCCCTTCTGGCCACGGCCAGCGGTCGTTCCGCCGTAACCGGAGTTACCGCGGCCGACGCGCTTGCGGTCCTTGCGCGAACCAGGCGCAGGGTAAAGATCGTTAAGCTGCATGATGACTCCTAAATCTCCTCGACCGTGACGAGGTGACGAACCTTGAGGATCATACCGCGCACGGAGGGGCTGTCGGCGAACTCGACGACGTTGTTGATGCGGCGAAGGCCCAGGGAACGCATGGTGTCGCGCTGATCCTGAGGATAGCCGATGGTGCTCTTAACCTGCGTGATGCGCAGGGTCTTGGTCTGCTCAGCCATTCTTAGGCCTCCTTGCCGACGAACATCTGGGCAACGGAGATGCCACGGCGGGCAGCAGCGGCCTCGTTGCTCTCAAGACGGGAGAAGCCCTCAGCGGCAGCCTTAAGGATGTTCATGGCGTTGCTGGTGCCGAGAGACTTGCCGAGAATGTTCTTGATGCCGGCGAGCTCGCAAAGGGCGCGAACAGGGCCGCCGGCAATAATGCCGGTACCAGGAACAGCGGGCTTCAGAACGACGCGGCCAGCGCCGAAGTGGCCCTCGACCTCGTGAGGAATGGTGCCATCCTCAGTGACGGGGACGTAGAACATGTTCTTCTTGGCGTCCTCGATGCCCTTCTGGATAGCCAGCGGCACCTCAGCGGACTTGCCCATGCCCACGCCGACGTTGCCCTTGCCGTCACCAACGACGACGAGAGCGGACAGGGACATACGGCGACCGCCCTTGACGGTCTTGGAAACACGGTTGATGAAAACGACGCGCTCCTGCAGCTCGGGCTGAGCGGTCTCATTCTGGCGATTACGCGGCATTCGTACTCCTCCTAGAAGACCAGGCCAGCGCTACGGGCACCGTCGGCGAGGGCGGCCACGCGACCATGGTAGAGGTTGCCACCGCGGTCAAAAGAAACCGTAGTGATGCCAGCCTCGATGGCGCGCTTACCAACAAGCTCGCCCACGAAGGTGGCAGCTTCCTTGTTGGAGCCGATCTTGCCGGTCGCCTTGAACTCAGCGTCGAGGGTCGAAGCGCTCACCAGGGTCTTGCCGGCGACGTCATCGATGACCTGAGCGTAGATGTTGGCGTTGGAACGGGTGACGCACAGACGCGGGCGGGCGGGAGTGCCCGAGATCTTGCCGCGAACCGCGCGATGGCGACGAGCGAGACGCTCCTGCTTCGCCTTGTGCTTGTTCATGCTAAGTCTCCTCGCATACGACCGAGAGAAAACCTCGGTGCTACTTTACTACTTCGAGGCCTTACCGAGCTTACGACGGACAACCTCGCCGTCGTAGCGGATGCCCTTGCCCTTGTAAGGCTCGGGCGGACGCAGGAAGCGGATATCGGCCGCGACCTGGCCAACACGCTGGTTGTCAATACCCTTGACAATGATGTGCGTGTTGTCCGGAACCTCAAAGCTGATGCCCTCTTCGGGCTCAACAATGACGGGGTGGGAGAAGCCCAGGGAAAGGTCGAGGTTCTTACCCTTGAGGGCAACACGGTAGCCGACGCCCTGGAGCTCGAGCTTCTTGGAGAAGCCCTCAGAGACGCCAACAATCATGTTGTGCAGAAGGGTGCGGGTGAGACCGTGCATGGCACGGCAGGTGCGCGAATCATCGGGACGGGTAACGATGATCTCGTTGCCCTCCTGCTCGATGGTCAGCAGCTCGTAGAAAGACTTCTTGAGTTCGCCCTTGGGGCCCTTAACAGCGACATCGTTGCCGTTAATGGTCACTTCAACGCCGGCAGGGACCGGGATGGGCTTCTTACCGATACGGGACACGGTGGTTGCTCCTTTCCAGCAGTCCGTTACCAAACGTAGGCGATGACTTCGCCGCCGACGCCAAGCTTACGAGCGTCGCGGTCGGTCATAACACCCTTGGACGTAGAGATGATAGCGATACCCAGGCCGCCGATGACGCGGGGAAGGTCATCTTTGCCCACGAAGATGCGCAGGCCAGGCTTGGAAATACGACGGATGCCGCGGATAACCTTGGCGCGACGCTCGCCGTACTTGAGGGTGATGACAAGGTCGTCATGGGGAGTACCGGCCTCGACGACGTAGTCGGCGATGTAGCCCTCCTCCTTCATAACGCGAGCGATCTCGAGCAGCTTCTTGCTGGAAGGCATCGAGACCGTGGCCTTGTTCGCAGAGTTCGCGTTACGAATACGCGTAAGCATATCTGCGATCGGGTCACTCAGGTTCATTAGGTTCCTCCTATAGTTCTGGATGAGACTGTCCAGAGGTTCGCTTCCGCCCATAGCGGTCGCGCCTATCAGAACAGATCCCCGGCGCTAAACTACCAGCTAGCCTTTTTGACACCAGGGAGTTCGCCATTGCTAGCAAGCTCACGGAAGCAGACACGGCACAGACCGAACTTGCGGTAGTAGGCGCGGGGACGCCCGCAACGCATGCAACGGTTGTGCTGACGAGTCGAAAACTTCGGCTCACGCTCAGCTGCGGCGATCATCGATTTCTTAGCCACTCTTCCTCCTCTACAACACTCGTTTTCTATGCAACGCTATTTGAAACAAAGGCGGGAAGCCTTTACTTCACAAAGGGGAAACCCAGCGCGCGCATGAGGCTCTCAGCCTCAGCGTCGGTGGTGGCGCTGGTCACGAACGTGATGTCCATACCGCGGACACGGTCGATCTTGTCGAACGGAATCTCGGGGAAGATCTGCTGCTCCTTGACACCCATGGAGTAGTTGCCGTTGCCGTCGAAGGACTTGGTGGACAGACCACGGAAGTCGCGGATACGGGGGATGTCGATGGAGACAAGACGATCGAAGAACTCCCACATACGGTCACCGCGCAGGGTGACCTTGGCGCCGATGGGCATGCCCTCACGCAGGTGGAAGGAAGCGATGGACTTGCGGGCGCGGGCAATCATCGGCTGCTGGCCGGTGATGGTGCGCAGGTCAGCGACAGCGCCGTCAATAGCCTTGGAGTCGGTAGCGGCCTCGCCGACGCCCATGTTGACGACAATCTTCTCGAGACGGGGGATAAGGTGCACGTTGCTGTACTGGTACTTCTCCTGAAGCTCAGGGCGAACCTTCTCGAAGTAGGCAGTCTTCAGACGAGGCGTGTAATCCATGAACGAACTCTCCTCTTACGGGGTTTTAAGCGCCGGGAACGCCCGACGCCTCCCAGAACCACTCTGGGAGCCAAGCAATAGATAATAATAGCCCCGCCTGGATATGTCCAGACGGGGCTAAAGATTCCACGACTTGTCTAGATTGTCGTGAAGAAATTAGAACTCAGCGCCGCACTTCTTGCAAATGCGGATCTTGTTGCCCTCGGCGCTCTGGCCGCCGTGACCAACACGCGTGGGCTTGCCGCACTTGGGGCAAACGAGCTGCACGCGGGACACGTTGATAGCGGCCTCCTTGGTGACAATGCCACCACGGGGGTTCTGCTGGGTGGGACGGACGGACTTCTTGACAAGGGCGACGCCCTTGACAACGACCTTGCCGTCGGAAGGAAGGGCGCGAATGATCTCGCCGGTCTTGCCGGCATCCTTGCCGTTAAGAACCTTGACGGTATCGCCCTTGCGAACGGTGAGCTTTGCCATTTCTTCCACTTCTCCTTACAGGGTCTCGGGAGCCAGGGAAGCGATCTTCAAATACTTGCGATCGCGCAGCTCGCGGGCCACGGGGCCAAAGACACGGGTGCCCTTGGGGTTGCCGTTGGCGTCAATCAGAACAGCGGCGTTGTCGTCGAAGCGGATGTAGCTACCGTCCTTACGACGAATCTCCTTCTTGGTGCGCACGACAACGCAGCGCACGACGGAACCCTTCTTAACGTTACCGTTAGGCAGGGCCTCCTGGACAGCGCAAATGATGACGTCGCCCACACCGGCGTAACGACGCTTGGAACCACCAATAACCTTGATGCACTTCAGCTTGCGTGCACCAGAGTTATCAGCGACCTTGAGAACGGTCTCTGCTTGAATCATCGCATCCTCCGAATGATGCTCTCAGGTGATAGAGGTAGGCCCGCACCGTGCGGCTTACATACCACAGGAAAAGCCTGCGCGCGTCATTTGGCGCGCGCAGGCGCATAAAGAAACTTACTTCGCGCGCTCAACGATCTCAAGCAGGCGCCAACGCTTGGTCGCAGACAGCGGACGAGTCTCCATGATACGGATGGTGTCGCCGACGTTGCACTCGTTGTTCTCGTCATGGACGTGGAACTTCTTCGAGCTGGTGACCATCTTGCCGTACTTGGGGTGACGCTTGCGCTCAGTGGTGGTCACGACGACGGACTTGTCGCCCATGATGGAAGTGACGACACCCTGGCGAACCTTGCGGCGGTTGCGCTCCTCAGCCATTGTTACTCCTGGTTCTTCTGGGCAGCGATCTCACGGGCACGAATCTCGGTGAGGATGCGTGCAACATCCTTCTTAACATTCGTGACGCGGGCCGTGTTGTCAAGCTGGCTGGTGGCCATTTGAAAACGGAGGTTGAACAGCTCGGCGCGGCACTCCTTCAGCTTCTCCTGAAGCTGCTTGTCGTCGAGCTCCCTGATCTCTGCGGGCTTCATTAGTTGGTCTCCTTCGCGTCAGACTCGGCACGGGTGATGACCTTGGTCTTGATGGGCAGCTTGTGGGCAGCCAGACGCAGGGCCTCCATAGCAATGGCCTCATCGACACCGTTGATTTCGAACATTACGCGGCCGGGCTTAACAACAGCAACCCAACCCTCGGGGTTACCCTTGCCCTTACCCATGCGGGTCTCAGCCGGCTTCTTGGTGATCGGCTTGTCGGGGAAGATGGTAATCCACACGCGGCCGCCACGCTTCATGTAACGGGTCATAGCAACACGAGCGGCCTCGATCTGGCGGTTCGTAATCCAGTGAGCCTCCTGGGCAACCAGACCATACTCACCGAAGTTGAGCTTGGTCCAGCCCTTGGACTTGCCCTTCATGGAACCGCGCATCACCTTACGGTGAGCGATTCGCTTAGGTGCGAGCATCTAACTACCTCCTACCTTCGTTGCGGCCGCCACGACGCTGACGAGGAGCGCCCTCAAGGGCAGGGTTGGGTGCAGGCTGGCCGGGAAGCTTCTCGCCCAGGTAGATCCAAACCTTCACGCCGCAAGAGCCCATGATGGTGTGGGCAGTGGCGGTGCCATAGTCAATCTTGGCGCGCAGGGTGTGCAGCGGCACGCGACCCTCGCGGTACCACTCGCGACGACCCATCTCGGCGCCGCCCAGACGGCCGGAGCACTGGATACGAATACCCTTGGCGCCGGACTTACGGGCAGACTGAACGGCCTTACGCATGGCGCGACGGAAAGCGACGCGCTGCTCGAGCTGCTCAGCGATGCTCTGAGCCACGAGGGTGGCGTCGAGCTCGGGGCGCTTGACCTCGATGACCTCAACGCTGAGGTCGCCGGCGGTCTTGCCGGAGACCTTCTCGATCTCCTTGCGAAGGGTCTCAATCTCGGTACCCTTCTTGCCGATGACGATGCCAGGACGGGCGGTGAAGATGATGACCTTCACCTTGTCGCCGGCGCGCTCGATCTCAACGCGAGAAAGAGCGGCGTCCTTCAAACGAGCGGTGAGGAACTTGCGGATGGCAAGATCGCTCTTCAGCGTCTCCTTGTAATCCTTGTCGGAAAACCAACGGGAGCGCCAGTTCTCGGTGGTGCCGAGACGGAAGCCAATAGGATGTACCTTCTGACCCATAAGACTTACGCCTCCTTCGGTGCGACGACGACGGTGATGTGGCTGGTGCGCTTGTTGATGCGAGCGGCAGAGCCCTTAGCGCGGCAACGAATGCGCTTCATCGTGGGGCCTTCGTCCACGAAGGTGGTCTTAACAACAAGGCTGTCGGCGCGCATGCCGTAGTTGTGCTCGGCGTTTGCGACGGCGCTGTTCAGAACCTTAGCCACGGTCTCGGCAGCAGAGCGCTCCGAGAAAGCCAGAATAGTGCGTGCCTCGGCGATGCCCTTGCCACGAATCTGGTCAACGATAACGCGGACCTTACGAGGAGAGATCCTCACGTAGCGGGCGATAGCCCTGGCTTCCATAACGTTCTTCTCTTCGCTCATTACCTCTTGCCCTTATCTGCCGAGTGGCCCTTGAAGGTACGAGTAGGTGCGAACTCGCCCAGCTTATGACCAACCATGGACTCAGTGACATACACAGGCACGTGCTTGCGGCCGTCGTGGACCGCGATGGTGTGCCCAACCATCTCAGGGAAAATCGTAGAGGCGCGAGACCAAGTCTTCACGACCGTCTTATCGCCAGACTCGTTCATCGCAATGATGCGGCCGAGGAGGCGAGGCTCTACGAACGGGCCCTTCTTCAGGCTTCTGCTCATTTACGTATCTCCTTCTCGGGTTACTTCTTGCGACGGCGGATGATCATGTGGTTGGAACGCTTCTTGCGAGCGCGCGTCTTGTAACCCTTGCTAGGCGTGCCCCAAGGCGAAACAGAGGCGCGACCAGAAGTGTGGTTCTTGCCCTCGCCGCCGCCGTGGGGGTGGTCAACGGGGTTCATGACAGTACCGCGGACGGTAGGACGGATGCCGCGCAGGCGGTTACGACCGGCCTTACCAATGCGGATGTTGGCGTGCTCAGCGTTGCCGACCTCACCGATGGTGGCACGGCAGGTGAGAAGCACGCGACGCATCTCGCTGGAGGGCATGCGCAGGATGGCATACTTGCCCTCCTTGCCCATCAGCTGGATGGACGTACCGGCGGAACGGGCGATTGCGGCGCCCTTGCCGGGCTGGAACTCGACAGCGTGGATAACGGTACCCACGGGGATGTCGGCGAGCTGCAGGCAGTTGCCGGGCTTAATGTCAGCACCAGTGCCGCTCATGACGACGTCGCCAACCTTCAGGCCCTTGGGCTGAAGGATGTAGGACTTCTTGCCGTCAGCGTAGTTGATGAGGGCGATACGAGCGCTGCGGTTCGGATCGTACTCAATCGTAGCAACCTTGGCGGGCACGCCGTCGTGGTTGCGCTTGAAGTCGATGACACGATACATGCGCTTGGCGCCGCCGCCCTGATGGCGCATGGACAGGTGACCGCTGTTGTTGCGGCCGCCATGCTTCTTGATAGGCTCAAGAAGGGGCTTGTAAGGCTTGTTCGTCGTGATCTCAGCGAAATCCGAGACCGACGTGAAGCGCCTACCAGCCGAAGTAGGCTTGTACTGCTTAACTCCCATTTAAACTCCTCTCGTCCGATTGCCAACAGGCGCATGGGAGTGAGGCAAAGCCTCCGCCTGTGACCCCGGACAACCACGGCTCCGGGTGTATCCATACAACACCCGAATACAACATAAAGCCCGAGGATCTAGGTCCTCGGGCTAGAAAACCAAAGGGGTATTCTACGCCTGAGCGCCGAAAATCTCGATGGAATCGCCCTCAGCGACAGTAACTACAGCCTTTTTCCACGTACGGGTGTAGCCAGCCTGAGCACGGACGCGCTTGGGCTTCGGCTTGACCCACAGGGTGTTGACGCGAGTCACCTTGACGCCGAAGATGTCCTGGATGGCGCGACGAATCATGGGCTTGTCGGCGCGACGGTCAACCTCGAACGTGTACTTGTTGAGCTCCATCTTGTCGAAGGCAGCCTCGGACACGACCGGGCGAATGATGATGGAATGCGGATCGTAAACAGACATTAGGCGAGCTCCTCACCAAGACGGGTGGCAACGGGCTGGGCCAGCACCAGAGCGTTGTTGTCGAGCATGAAATACGTATCAATCTCATGGTCGAAGAGAACGGTAACCTTGGGAAGGTTACGGAAAGAAAGGGCGGTCTCAATGTCGTCCTCGGTGAGCACGACGGTGACGCGCTTGCCGTCCAGACCAAGAGCCTTGATGCAGGCAACGGCGTCCTTGGTCTTGGGGTTGGCGAAATCGAACTTGTCGACAACGACGAGCTCGTTGTCAGCCAGCTTAGCGGAAAGGGCGCTGCGCATAGCGAGCTTGATCTCCTTCTTGTTCATGTTGAAGGAGTGATCGCGAGGGGTCGGGCCAAAGACGACGCCGCCGCCACGCCACTGGGGAGCACGGATCGAACCCTGACGGGCGCGGCCGGTGCCCTTCTGACGCCACGGCTTGCGGCCGCCGCCACTGACCTCGGAACGGCCCTTGGTGTCATGGGTGCCAGCGCGGTCGGCAGCCATGAGGTAACGCACGCACTGGTGCATCACGGGCACGTTGGGGGCGATGCCGTACACGGCCTCGCTGAGCTCGAGCTCGGCGACCTTCTCGCCGGCGATGTTCTTGACATCAATCGTAGACATTGTCTATCTCCTTAAGCCTTTGGGCTACTTCGACGGGGCCCGTTAGGCCTTGCGGACGATGACGAAGCCGTTCTTAGCACCGGGCACGGCACCGCGAACGATAATCAGGTTCTGCTCTTCGTCAACGCGGACAACCTGGAGGTTACGAACGGTAACACGCTCGTCACCCATGTGACCAGGCATGCGAACGCCCTTGAAGATGCGAGAAGGCTGGGAGCACTGACCCACCGAACCCGGGGCACGATAGTTATGCGAACCATGGGTCTTGCGGCCGGCGTCGAAGTTGTGACGACGGATGGTGCCCTGGAAACCCTTACCCTTGGAACGACCGATAACATCGACCTTTGCAACCTGGGCAAAGTCGGCAACGGTCACGAGCTCGCCGCAGGAGTGAGCCTCGCCCTCGGGAACGCGAACCTCGCGAAGGTAACGGGTGGGCTTCACGCCAGCCTTGTCGAAATGGCCACGCATGGGCTTGTTGACATGCTTGTCCTTGATGTCGCCCCAGCCAATCTGAACAGCGCTGTAGCCATCGGACTCGACAGTCTTGACCTGCGTGACAGCGCAGGGGCCAGCCTGGATGACGGTCACAGGAACGACTTCATCATTCTCGTTCCAGACCTGCGTCATCCCGATCTTGCGACCAAGAATCGTGTTGATCATGATCTTCCTTACCTCGGGCGGTCTTAGGACAAAATACCCGGCCCTTCCGGGCATACCTAGAGGACCGCAAACGTATGGCCATGCACAAAAAAGCACAGCCCTCTAAGAATATCTCAGAGGGCTGTGCATTACAACTCGTTAACGAAATCTCTAAAGCTTGATCTCGATATCCACACCAGAGGGAAGGTTGAGACGCATGAGCGAGTCAACGGTGGAAGGCGTGGGCTCAACGATGTCGATGAGGCGCTTATGGGTGCGCATCTCGAACTGCTCACGGCTGTCCTTGTTCACGTGGGGCGAACGGATGACGGTGTAGAGGTTGCGCTCGGTGGGCAGCGGGATGGGGCCGGAAACCTTGGCACCAGTCTGCAGCGCGGTGTCTACGATGAGCTTGGAGGACTGATCCACGATCTCGTGGTCAAAACCCTTCAGGCGAATCCTGATCTTCTGAGAAGCCAACTCGATACCTCCAAAAATCAAGGGTAAGGCATTTAGCCGAGCGCCGCAGCGCTCCCCTTCTCTGCTGAAATTGCTTTACGCCTTGGCGTTCTTGCTGGAAACCTCGTCAGCGATGTTCTTGGGAACAGGCTCGTAGGCGCTGAACTGCATGGTGTAGGTGGCGCGACCCTGGGTGGCGCTGCGAAGGTCGGTAGCATAACCGAACATCTCGCCGAGCGGCACCTTGGCATTGATGACCTTGGCGTTCTTGCGGTCCTCCATGCCCTCGATCTTGCCGCGACGAGAGGACAGGTTGCCCATAACGTCGCCCATGTACTGCTCGGGGGTAACGACCTCGACAGACATGACAGGCTCGAGCAGGACGGGGTTGGAGCGGCGCAGGGCCTCCTTGATGGCCATGGAGCCGGCAACCTTGAAGGCAGCCTCGGAGGAGTCGACCTCGTGGTAAGAACCGTCGATGAGCTCGACCTTGATGTCCTCGGTGGGGAAGCCAGCGATGACACCGTTGCCCAGGGCCTCCTGGATGCCCTTGTCAACCGAGGGGATGAACTCCTTGGGGATGACGCCGCCGACGATCTTGTTCTCGAAGACGTAGCCGGAACCAGCGGGCAGGGGCTCCATGTTGATCACGCAGTGACCGTACTGGCCATGGCCACCGGTCTGACGGACGAACTTGCCCTCGACGTTCTGGACGGCCTTGCCAGCGGTCTCGCGGTAGGCAACCTGGGGCTTGCCCACGTTGGCCTCGACCTTGAACTCGCGAAGAAGACGGTCGACGATGATCTCGAGGTGCAGCTCGCCCATACCGGCGATGATGGTCTGGCCGGTCTCGGGGTTGGTGGACACCTTGAAAGTCGGGTCCTCCTCAGCGAGCTTCAGAAGGCCCATCTCAAGCTTGGTCTGCTCGTCCTTGGACTTCGGCTCAACGGCGATGTCGATAACGGGCTCGGGGAAGACCATGGACTCAAGAATAACGGGGGCCTTCTCGTCGCAGAGGGTGTCGCCCGTGGTGGTGTTCTTGAGGCCGACGACGGCGACGATGTCGCCAGCGGAGCAAGAGTCGCGATCGATACGATCGTTGGCGTTCATCTCGAGGATGCGGCCAATACGCTCGCGGTTGTCCTTGCAAGAGTTGAGAGCATAGGAGCCGCTCTCCAGCTTGCCGGAGTAAATACGCAGGTAGGTAAGCTTGCCGACGAAGGGGTCGGTCATGATCTTGAAGGCAAGGGCGCTGAAGGGCTCCTTGGGGTCGGCCTTGCGCTCGGTCTCCTCCTCGGTGCCGGGAACGGTACCCTTGATGGCGGGAATGTCGAGCGGGCTGGGGAGGTAGTCGACAACAGCGTCGAGCAGCTCCTGGACGCCCTTGTTCTTGTAGGAGGAACCAACGAGAACAGGGTGCAGCTTGCAGGCGATGGTGCCCTTACGGATGGCAGCCTTGAGCTCCTCGACGGGAATCTCCTCCTCCATGAGGATCTTCTCCATGAGCTCATCGTCGAAGTTGGCGGCCTCGTCAAGCAGCTCCTGGCGCTTGATCTGGGCAATCTCGACGAACTCGGCGGGAATCTCGGCCATGGGCTCGGGGTAGGTCATACCCTTGTCGTCAGCCTTGAAGTCCCAGGCGACCATCGTGACCAGGTCGATGAGGCCCCAGAAGTGGTCCTCCTCGCCCATGGGCACCTGGATGGCGACAGCCGGGGCGTCGAGACGCTCGTGCATGGTCTCGATGGCAGCCCAGAAGTCGGCACCGGTACGGTCGTACTTGTTCATGTAGGCGATACGCGGGACGCCGTAGGTCTCAGCCTGACGCCAAACGGTCTCAGACTGGGGCTGAACACCGGAGACGGAGTCGAAAACGGCGACAGCGCCGTCGAGAACGCGCAGAGAACGCTCGACCTCGGCCGTGAAGTCCACGTGGCCGGGGGTGTCGATGATCTGAATGCGGTAGTCCTCGCCGTCCTTCTTCCACGTGCAGGTGGTGGCAGCGGAGGTAATGGTTACGCCGCGCTCCTGCTCCTGGACCATCCAGTCCATCTTGGCGGCACCCTCGTGGACCTCACCGATCTTGTGGGTCTTGCCGGTGTAGTACAGGATGCGCTCGGTCGTGGTGGTCTTGCCTGCGTCGATGTGGGCCATGATGCCGACGTTGCGAGTGTCGGCAAGCAGGTTCTTTTTGGCCATGCTGTAATCTCCTTAGATGAAGCCGTTAAGGGGAAGTTCGAATGTGCACCACTTACGCGATGCACGACAGGCGACTTACCAGCGGTAGTGCGAGAAGGCGCGGTTGGCCTCGGCCATCTTGTAGGTGTCCTCGCGCTTCTTGACAGCGCCGCCGACGCCGTTGGAGGCGTCGAGAATCTCGTTGGCCAGACGCTCGACCATCGTCTTCTCCTTGCGGTCGCGGGCAAACTTCACGAGCCAGCGCAGACCGACGGCCGTAGCGCGACGGGAGTTGACCTCCATGGGGACCTGATAGGTAGCACCACCGACGCGCTTGGCCTTGGTCTCCAGCGTGGGCTTCACGTTGTCCATGGCCTTACGGAAGGTAGCAATGGGCTCAGAGCCGGTCTTCTCGGCAACGAGCTCGAGAGCGCCGTAGACAATGCGCTCAGCGGTGGACTTCTTGCCGTCGAGCATGATCTTGTTGATCAGCTGCGTGACAAGACGGTTGTTGTAAACAGCGTCAGGCGCAACCTCACGACGGACAGCAGCATTACGACGAGACATTCAAACTCCTCATGTTCAATGCAGGCTCAAGGCCTAATGGGCGTTAAAGAAAGGCAGCTTACTTCGGGCGCTTTGCGCCGTAGCGGGAGCGGCCCTGCTTACGGTTGGCAACGGCAGCGCAGTCGTAGGCGCCACGGATGACCTTGTAACGCACACCAGGCAGGTCGCGGACGCGGCCGCCGCGCACAAGCACGATGGAGTGCTCCTGGAGGTTGTGGCCCTCGCCGGGAATGTAAGCGGTGGTCTCGATGCCGTTGACGAGACGAACACGGCAGACCTTACGAAGAGCCGAGTTAGGCTTCTTGGGGCTGGTGGTGTAAACACGGGTGCAGACGCCGCGCTTCTGAGGGTTACCCTTCAGGGCTGCGTTCTTGGACTTGGAGGCAACCTTGGTGCGCCCCTGGCGTACAAGCTGGTTAATGGTAGGCAAAGCTCTCGCTCCTTCAGAACTCGTCTTGGAAATGTCGGGCCGGGACGCGGCCCGGACACGAGGAGGTAGATTATTATCCCTCCTCTTGATTGTCAAAATGCCACGGAGCCGGGCGTATCCATCCCGGAGCACTTCCCCGCAGCTAAACGGGCTGTTTGTCTTTGCAACGTAAAACAAACTTCCCGGAGTTTTCACAAATGGGGCCCGCCAGATTACGGCGGGCCCCACAGTTCAACGCAATCGAAACCGAGCGTTACTCGGAATCGTCAAGCAGCAGGGCGTCCAGCGCGCTCATGTCGTCGTCGGAAGGCTCGTCATCGGAGTCGTCGTCGGAAGAGGCGTGGTCGTGGCCCAGGTTGAGCAGCTCGTCAAGCGACTCAAAGTTCTCGCTGAGGACCTCAGAAGAGGAACCGGCGTTCGAGGCAGGCGCAGAACCGATCATCTCGTCGTCGTAGTGGTGCGACGTGGGAAGCGCCGAACCAAGCAGGATGTCGTCACCGTCGGGCGAGAAGACCATCTCGAGCAGCTGCGAGATGTCCTCGTCGTCGGCGCAAGAATCGTCGGGCTCGAGGATGTAGAGCAGGTCGCGGGCCTCAAGGCCGTCACGCAGCTCCTCGATAGCCTTCGCGCCGATGCCGTCGATGCGCAGCAGCTCGTCCTCGGTCTTGCCGATAAGGTCGCCGACCGTCTCGATGCCGACCTCGGAGAACTTGTTCGTCCAGCGCTGCGACACGCCCAGATCGTCGTAGAGGTAGAGCTTGGCATCCTCTGCGGACAGGGTGCGGCCGTTGTGCTGGTACACGCCCGAACCCGCACCGTAGCCGTTGCGGCCGCCGACCCACTCGGGCTGACGGGGCATACGAGCCTCGATCTCGCGAAGCTGCTCGGGTGCCCACTCGGGAAGCGTCTCAGCATTGCGGGCAGAGCCCTCGATGACGCGACCGTTGTAGGTGAGCGGCACGTTGCGGTAGGCCATGAGGCCGGTACCGGCAGGAATGCGCTTGCCGATAATGACGTTGGCCTTCAGGTCGTTGAGGTTGTCCTCGCGACCCTCAATGGCGGCCTTCGTCAGGACCTCAGCCGTACGTTCGAACGACGCGCTTGCCAGCCAGGAGTCCGACGCCATGGAAGCGCGGGCGATACCCAGGATGACGGGCTGAGCCTTGGGCGGGTTCTTGCCCTCGAGGGCAAGCTCGGAAACGACGCCCTCGAACTCGTGACGGTCGACGTACTCATTGAGCAGGTAGTTGGAGTCACCCGTGTCGGTGACGCGCACGCGACGCAGCATCTGCCTGGCAATGACCTCGATGTGCTTCTCGTTGATCTCGACGCCCTGACCCGTGTAGACGTCCTTGATCGTCTTCACGAAGCGGTGCATCGTGGTCGCAGTGTCAGTCAGCGAGCGGAGCTGCTTGAAGTCGGTGAAGCCCTTCGTGAGAGCGTCGCCGGCGCGCACCTCCTGGCCCGAGACGAGACCCTCGGTCATGTCGCGCTCGGAGACGCGAGTCTCGAAGCACTCCTGGGTCTGAGGGTTGACAACACGCATGACAACCTCACCGTTGTCGGGCGTGATGCTCAGAACACCAGAGACGGTGGACAGAAGGGCCTCGCGGCCGCCGACGATCTTGGAGTTCTTGACCGAGACGATGTTGAAGGCGCGGGAGACGAAGGGCAGGCCCTGCGTAATGTCTTCCTCGCCGGCAACGCCGCCGGAGTGAATGGTACGCATCGTAAGCTGCGTACCAGGCTCGCCGATGGACTGAGCGGCGATGGCGCCAACAGCCGTACCGATGTTGACCGGACGACGGTTGGAGAGGTCCCAGCCGTAGCACTTCTGGCACACGCCGTGCTGGCAGGCGCAAGCGACGACGGAGCGGAGCATGACCTTGGTGAGGCCCGCATCGGCCAGGCTGCGAAGGCTGGGGCGATCGGCGCTCGTGTCGGGAAGGTTCTCGACGCTGGCAATGTAGCTGTCCTTGTTGGCCAGCACCTCGCCGGTGGCGGGATCGACGATGACCTCGGCGACGCAACGGCCGATGAGGTCGCTCTCCAGGCCCTTCTCGTTGAACAGCGAGTACTCGACGAACTCGGTGGTACCGCAGTCCTGGACGCGAATGATGACGTCCTGGGCAACGTCGATGAGACGACGCGTCAGGTAACCGGAGTCGGAGGTGTGCGACGCCGTGTCGACGAGGCCCTTACGGGCGCCGTAGGTCGACAGGAAGTACTCGAGCGTGGAGAGGCCCTCGCGGAAGTTGGACTTAATGGGCAGCTCCAGCGAGTCGGGGCCGACGACCTTGAGGTCGCGCGGGTCGGTGTCGGGCGACATCGGACGCTTCGTGTTCAGCATCTTCTTGGTGTTAACGTCGGACATAAGGCCGCGCATACCAGCGAGCTGACGAAGCTGCGTGATGGAGCCTCGAGCACCGGAGTCTGCCATCATGAAGATGGGGTTCTCGCGGGTGAAGCCCTTCTCCATCTCCTTGGCGACGTCCTTGGCAGCAACGTTCCACACGTCGATAACCGCGCGACGACGTTCGTCCATCGTGATCAGGCCCTCCTCGGCCTGCTCATCGATCTCGACGACGGCGGCGTCGGAAGCGGCGAGGATCTCGGCCTTTGCCTCACGCGGGATGACGGCGTCCCACACCGAGATGGTGAGGCCGGCGCGAGTGGCGTAGTGGAAGCCGACAGACTTGAGACCGTCGAGGACGATCTCGACCTGCGACATGGGGTACTTGTCGCAGCAGTCGTTGACCAGCAGGCCCACGTCCTTCTTCTTCATCTGGAAGTTGACGAAGGGGTAGGAGTCGGGAAGCACCGCGTTGAGGATGATGCGGCCCACGGTGGTCGTGATGCGCGTGCCGGCCTTGTGAGCCTCAGGAGCGTCAGCATGGTTGAACTTGTCCCACACGACAGTGTCGCGGGACAAGCGAACCACGATGGGGTCGTTGAGGGCAAGACCCGCGCGAGCCTGGTAGGCGTTCTCGGCATCGGCGAAGTTGCTGTACTCGGGAAGGTGGGCACCCTCGTCGATCTCGTCCATCGTCGTGACGTAGTACATACCGATGATCATGTCCTGCGAGGGGACAGTGAGCACCTTGCCGGAAGCAGGCGAACGCAGGTTGTTGGCCGACAACATCAGGATGCGGGCCTCGGCCTGGGCCTCGGGGCTCAGCGGCACGTGGACCGACATCTGGTCGCCGTCGAAGTCGGCGTTGAAGGGCGCGCACACGAGCGGGTGCAGGTGAATTGCCTTACCCTCGATGAGGACGGGCTCGAACGCCTGAATGGACAGACGGTGCAGGGTAGGTGCACGGTTGAGCAGCACGAGGCGGTCGGTGATGACCTCCTCGAGCACGTCCCACACGAAGGACTGGCCGCGGTCGATGGCGCGCTTGGCGGCCTTGATGTTCTCGGCACGAGCGGTCTCGACGAGGCGCTTCATGACGAACGGCTTGAACAGCTCGAGCGCCATGGCCTTGGGCAGGCCGCACTGGTGCAGCTTGAGCTGGGGGTCGACGACGATGACCGAACGGCCAGAGTAGTCGACGCGCTTGCCGAGCAGGTTCTGACGGAAGCGGCCCTGCTTGCCCTTGAGCGACTCTGCGAGCGACTTGAGGGGTCGTCCGCCACGACCCGTGACGGGACGACCGCGGCGGCCGTTGTCGAACAGGGCGTCCACGGACTCCTGAAGCATGCGCTTCTCGTTGTTCACGATGATAGCCGGGGCGTCGAGGTCGAGCAAACGCTTGAGGCGGTTGTTGCGGTTGATGACGCGACGGTACAGGTCGTTGAGGTCGGAGGCCGCGAAACGACCACCATCGAGCTGCACCATGGGGCGCAGATCGGGCGGAATGACCGGCACGACGTCGAGGATCATGTTGGCAGGAGAGGTGCCGCCCTTGAGGAAGGCGTCGATGACCTGGAGGCGCTTGACGGCCTTGGCACGCTTCTGGCCCTTGCCCTCCTCCACAACGACGCGAAGCTCCTCAGCAAGCTTGTTGAGGTCCATGCTGTCGAGAAGGTCACGGATGGCCTCGGCGCCCATGCCGCCCTCGAAGTACATGGAGTAGTGCTTGCGCATCTCGCGGAAAAGCTCCTCGTCGGCGACGAGGTCCTTGACCTGGAGCTTCATGAACTCGTCAAAGGCCTTCTTGCGAAGCCACTTCTCGTCCTCGGCCTCTTCCTTGGCGTCGGCGAGGTCCTCCTCGAGCTCGGCGGGATCAAAGTCGTACTCGGGGTCGGCCTGGTCCTCCTCAGCCTGGGCGCGCAGCTTCTCAACCGTGCGCTGATAGCTGGCCTCAATCTCCTCGAGGTCGCTCTCGAGCTCCTCGCGAAGGTCGGCCTCATCGGCCTCGCGGCCCTCGGCATCGAGGCTCGTGATGATGTTCGACGCAAAGTAAAGCACCTTCTCGAGGTCCTTGTTCTTGATCTCGAGGATGGTGGCCATGGGGCTGGAGGCCGAACCCTTGAAGTACCAGATATGCGAGACAGGCGCAGCAAGCTCGATGTGACCCATGCGTTCGCGGCGCACCTTGGCGCTCGTAACCTCAACGCCGCAGCGCTCGCAGACGATGTCCTTGAAACGGATGCCCTTGTACTTGCCGCACGAGCACTCCCAATCCTTGGTCGGACCAAAGATCTTTTCGCAGAAAAGACCGTCCTTCTCAGGCTTGAGGGTGCGGTAGTTGATGGTCTCGGGCTTCTTTACCTCTCCCCTAGACCAACCGCGAATCTTGTCGGCCGAGGCAAGGCCGATGCGGATTCCCGAGAAATCGTTGTTGTCGAAATCAGCCACTGCTACTCCTTGTCGCTATCGCTCGAAACGAGGCTGTCGATCGCGGCATCGAATGCCTCGAAGGCGTCTGCATCGGACGCGTCGGAGGCGATCATGTCGCCGGCCAGGTCCTTGAGCGAAGACTCGTCGATCTTCTCGTCGGCCACGGCAGGTGCTGCGGGCGCGGCGGCCTTCTTGGCGTTGACGGGCTCCACGTCCAGTGCCAGGGAGCGAATCTCCTTGACGAGGACCTTGAAGGACTCAGGAACGCCCTTCATGGGGATGTTGTCGCCCTTGACGATGGACTCATAGGCCTTGACGCGGCCGTTGGTGTCGTCGGACTTGACGGTCAGGACCTCCTGAAGCACGTTGGACGCGCCGTAGGAGTACAGGGCCCAGACCTCCATCTCGCCGAAACGCTGACCGCCGAACTGAGCCTTGCCGCCCAGCGGCTGCTGGGTCACGAGGCTGTAAGGGCCAGTCGAGCGGGCGTGGATCTTATCGTCGACCATGTGGCCGAGCTTCAGGATGTAGCTCGTGCCCACGGTGATCGGGCGCGTGAAGCGCTCGCCGGTACGGCCGTCGTAGAGCCAGGTCTTGCCCTGCTCGTTGAGCTGGGGCACGAACTCCTTGCGCATATGCGGCCCATAGAGCGTCTTGGCACGGGCCAGGAGGTTCGTGTTGGCGCGACGGATGACGTCGGCGATCTCGTCCTCGTCAGCGCCGTCAAAGACGGGCGTTGAGACAAAGAACGGGCCGGGGACGTACTCGTCGCCGCCGTTGTTCCAACCCTGCGCGGCAGCCCAACCCAAGTGGCACTCGAGCAGCTGGCCGACGTTCATACGCGAAGGAACGCCCAGCGGGTCGAGGATGACGTCGACGGGCGTGCCGTCGGCCATGTAGGGCATGTCCTCAACGGGGAGGATGCGCGAAATAACACCCTTGTTGCCGTGGCGACCGGCGATCTTGTCGCCCTGCTGGATCTTACGGCGCTG
>UQBS01000046.1 GCA_900539345.1 uncultured Coriobacteriaceae bacterium
AAGACCCCCGAGCAGCTCATTGCCAGCTGGGACGCCAACGTCGAGTCGGGCAGCTACTTCAAGGCCGACACCCTCGAGGAGCTCATCGACCAGATGGAGGGCCTCGACAAGGAGAACGCCCTGGAGTCCATCGCCAACTACAACACCTACGCCAAGAACGGCCTCGATGAAGAGTTCCACGTGAACCCCGAGCTGCTGCACCCCATCGAGACCGGCCCCTTCTACGGCTGCATCACGCCCGGCTCCACGTTCCTGTGCGTCATGGGCGGCCTGCGCTGCGATGAGCACTGCCAGGTTATGGATACCGCCGACGAGCCCATCGAGGGCCTCTACGAGGTCGGTACCATGATCGGCGACTTCTACGGCGGCGCGTACAACTTCGCCTTCCAGGGCCAGAACCTGGGTGCCTGCTGCACCACCTTCCCCTATCTCGTCGGCCGTGACCTTGCCGCGATGTAGGAGAGAGGGTCTTCGGGCGTTTTGTCGTGAAACGGCCTGCGGGCTGATAAAAGTTTCGTGAAGGGCGCTGGGTCCTGCGCAACAGCCTTGACTGGGTACCCCGGGTCGCGTGATTACATGCGGCCCGGGGCACTTTTTACGGATGGTGACTGCAAGACTGGCGCGTACCCCTTTCGACGTCGTCATGCAGCCCGGGGTTTTGCGGATGGTGACTGCCGGCATAGGTTGCCTGGGACATGAAAGCTCCTGCTAGGGCCCTTGGTTGGCCCGGCACTGGGTTAGGGCTGTCGACGATCATAGCCCAAACGCCTGCGAAGCGTTGGGGGCGCAAGCCCGTTGTTTTCAGTACGATTGCTCGGTTTGGAGCCGGGTGCCGTCTGCTCGTGCTGCTCTCATGGCGCAAAAGTGCCAAAAGTATGCGTTATAACTCTCGATTTGCCCAATTGGGGACGTAGCAGTTTTTAGCACGACGCATCTACCAGGCAAAATATAGCCGAGCTCCCATGGGCAACTGAGTGGTGCAAGGTTATAACGCATACTTTTGGCGTTTTCGGGCAGGGGTCCCGAATTAAGTGGGATAAGCCGGTTGAGTTGGTGGGTATGTCGGCGTCAGGTACCCGTCCTGTTGCCTATGCGATGGATGTTCGACCAGTTGCCCATGACCTCTTTGCGCAGTTCACGGGAGAGTTGCGCTTGGGCGTCCGTTTTAGTTCGAAGACGGATGCCCAGAAGGCGACCGATGACTTTGACCAGCGCCGCAAACCTTTGCGCGTCGTGCAATTGCGCGTATGTGATGGGCAGCACGCTGATCCCCATATAGCTCAAGGCCGCGCTGCGGTCAGAGTCGGATAAAAACCCACGTTCTCCCTGATGGATAAGGGCGCTTTGACATTCCAGATCGAGATTGCTCTTTTCCCAAAACAGATCGCACATGCAAAACTGGCGCTGCGCGAGGAGTCTGCCCTCTCGCGACAGCGCAACCTTATGGTTAAACGAGAAGTCCCCGAATCCCTCGCCGCCCAAACGGCGGGGAAAGCCCAGCAGAATACCGGCGCGGACTTCGAAAGGCGAGGCGGCGTTCTCCCGTATGAGCGTACTGGCCTTTTGCAGGCGCGCCTTGCCGCGTTGTGTGTCGCTCATTTGCGCAAAGCGCAGGATGGTTTGAGGTGAGGCGAGTGCGGGCCGTGACCATAGGTCTGTGAGCTGGCCCCTGCTGTCGACAAGGGGTTCCCAGCCGGCTAATTTTGGAATACCTCGTCGATTGAGAATCTGTTGGAGGCAGTCCCTGATAAAGGCAGGTGGATTGTAAACAGCGAAGGTTCCACATAGCTCATCGCCCATCATGACCAACTGGCTAATCGTGGCCTGGGCTGCGAATTGATGGAGAATGAGCTCGGGAGACGCCATCCAAATATCGTCGGCGAGATGAATGCGCCCGCCCGACGGAATGTCCCCCGTCCAAAGATGAGGCCTCAGAAGCGAGGACGCATGGCACTGGCTTCGTGAGCTTACGAGGATGTCTATAGGCCCCGTGTGATTTGCGGCAAAAAGTGGGACAGCCCAGTGTAGGCCGCGGCTTGTTGCACCGATGCGACGGCCTTTTGTGCTGCGGTCGAAAAACAATCTGCACAGATTGAGTTCTTCGAGCGCCCTTGCCTTGAAGGCGACGAGTGATTCGGCGCTGATGATTTGTTGCAAAGTTGAATCGTCGTCTGACCCCAAGAGGAGCAAGCGGACGATTGGCGGGATTCGCCAGTAATTGAATGCTGTGATTCCGCAAACGGTAGTTTCCATGCGCACAGACTACCATGCGCAAAGAGTGATGCTCGGCATTATTTCTACAATGGACGCTCTTGTTGAAATCGCCATACCGTGTGAAGCATATCACCAGGTAGACGTGACTTTTTTGTTATGCGAGTCACAGCATTGTGACATGGGCCAATGGTGTTTTCGGCTTAGAAACGCCCTTAGTGAACGCCTGTCGAGGATTGGGTGACCCGAAAACGGCAAAAGTATGCGTTATAATCGCCCTCCGTTGGGATATACGGGAATGCCGATTATTGACCAACGTATCTACCTGGTAAAACGTTATGACAAGAATGCCGGGTTTTATTCTTTGTACGTTATAACGCATACTTTTGGCACTTTTGCGACACGAGAGCACCGGAGATGCCGATGAGAGTGGTCTGAAACCATCGCCCAGCGGGTCATCCATTCACGCGGCGCTTCTTATTACGGGCAGATTCACGGGGTGTATTTGAGCTGGCAAGCCGCAGATGGGCCTATATAGATGCGTGGGCGCAATCCCAAAATGGCCATGCTTGCCGTCGGGATTCCTTAAAACAAAAAGAGCCGCTAGTCTCAAGGACTAGCGGCTCTTGTTGTATCGCATGGTGCGGCGTACAGGATTCGAACCTGTGACGTTCTGATTCGTAGTCAGACCCTCTATCCAGCTGAGGTAACGCCGCATTGCAAGAGAAAAGTATGCCCTAATGGAAAGGCTCCGTCAACAATTAAAACTCTTTTCACACAATTTGAACGAATTCGGGGGTAGCGTCTCGCTCGGGCGCTGCATTCTGACGAGGGTTGCGAGCCATGCCTTCGAGGTATGGTTCTGCGCATGGGGGTTGTGTGCCAACCCATGTTTGCCAAACAAAACCCCTGGCAGCACCTCTGTTCGGAAGCGTTGCCAGGGGTTGTTGTCAAGCCTGCGTCAATCTGGCTAATCGCGCCAGCGCACGTGGTCTTCCTGGTAGTTGCCGCTCGCGAAGTTGTGGTCGCGGGTGCGCTTGGGGTAGCGGCGGTACAGTTCCTCGAGCTCGCTGCCAACGCCTGCGTCGCTCGTCACCTTGGACACGAAGATGTCGCGGTTCTGGAAGTTGTAGTCGGCCACGGCGCGAACGATTCGGCCGTCTTCGGTGTATTCAGCCATGAGGACATGGTGGACGTAGCCGTCGGGGTCGTACTCGATGGTGGCACCGAGGCTGCCAGGCTCACCGGGTTTGTCGGTGGTCTCGAGGCGCAGGTGGACGGGAGCCACGGCAGGTGTGTCCTCCTCGTCGCTGGAAATGAGCTCGACGCGCGTGAAGCCGTAGCCCTTGGGGCCAACACCCATGTAGAGCGCGCCAATCTCGCCAAACTCATAGCCCGAAAGCTCGCGCGCCTCGCTGAGCAGCATGTTCACGTACTCAGTTGCCTCAACGAGCTCATGGGCAAGGGGGTTTTCCATATCGGGCTCGCCTTCGGCAAAGGGGAAGGCGTAGACAGTCTTGAAGCCGCCCTTTTTGCGGCGCGACGTCACCACGGGCAGCATCCCCTTGACGCCGAAGGGGAAGTTCGCGTCTTTTTCCACCAGCGTGTCGATGTAGCGCTCAGCGCTCAGCTCGTTGCGCTCGGTGCCGTATGAGTCGTTTGCGCCAATGAATTCCAAGGTTGCTCCCTAGGTGGGTGGGTCGTTTGGGGTCAGTATAGCGCAGGGCCGCGCGCATGCGGTTTGCAAGCACGCGGCCCCATCGGGTCAACCAAAGCGGACGCTGGATGCGCGGGGTGTTCGGGTGATCTCGCAGCCCTCGATTTCGCATTGACGCCGAGGTGAAGTGGACGGCATTGGCCGCGGCACCTAGATCGCTTTGCAGCTCTTGAGTTCGGCCGATGTCGAAGGCGGGAGCGAGTCTCAGCGAACACAACTCTTAAACCGTCTCGCAGCCCTCGATCTCGCCTGCGTTCATCTCGGCCAGAAGCTCGCGCATCTCGTCGGGCGAGAACGTGTACTTCTTGGAGCAGAAGTTGCAGGCAAGTTCGACCGGCTCGCCCTCGTCGATGAGCTTTGCGAGCTCGTCTTTGCCCAGCGAGATGAGGACGCGCTGGGTGCGCTCGCGACTGCAGTTGCAGGCAAACGAGCAGAGGGTCGCCTCGAGCGGCTCAAAGTCGAGGCCCTTGAGCACGAGTTCCAGAATGTCGGCGGGAGCCAGGCCGTCCTCGAGCATCTTGGTAACGGAATGCACTTCGCCCAGGTTGGCTTCGAGCTTCGTGAGCGCCTCTTCGGAGCAATCGGGCATGGCCTGCACGATGAAGCCGCCCGACTGGCGCACGGAGAGGTCGGTGTCCACGAGCACGCCGACACCCACCGAGGTCGGAATCTGCTCGCTCTGCACGTAGTAGGCGCTGATGTCGTCGCCGATCTCGCCCGAGAACAGATCGAGCTGGCTGCAATAGGGTTCACCCCAGGTGGTGTCCTGGATGACGGTGAGGGTGCCCTGGCCCACGGCCGCAGACACGTCGAGCTTTCCCTGGCCGTTGAGGGGAATCCACACGTCGGGGTTGCCGGCGAAGCCCTTCACGTGGCCCTGCGAGTCGGCGGTCACGGTAAGGCTGGCGAGCGGGCCGTCGCCCTTGATGACGAGACTGAGCAGCTCGCCGGGATCCTTGAGCATCGAGCCCATCATCGCGCCTGCCGTGAGAAGCCTGCCGAGTGCCGCCGTGGCGACGGGGCTCGTCTGGTGCGCATCGCGGGCGAACTGCACGGTGCGCTTCGTCGTGGTGGCGAACGCGCGAATCTCTCCGTCGCAAGCGGTGCCGCGCACCACGTAGTCGGTGTCGCCCAATGCGGTAATCTGTGCGTCCAGTTCTTCCCTGGTCATCTGTGCTCCTATCTGCCTGCCTGGCATGCGGGCGGGGCCCCGGCCAAGCGCGTGTCGTCTTCGTGCGTCGCGCCATCGAGCGCGCGCCTTCAAGTCATCCGTGCATTATACAGGCGTTTGTTTGAAGCACCTGTGGTTATCGGGTCGATTGAACGCGGGTTTCAAGCAATGCGATGAGCTCCTCGCGGCTATGTGTATCGGTTTTGGCGTAGATGTTGCGTAGGTGCGTGCGAAGCGTGCTTTCAGTTATGCATGCAGTATCGCAAATGAAAGCATTACTGTTTCCTTGGAGTACGAGCAATGAAATCTCTCGCTCGCGTTCAGAGAGTCCTAGGCCACCGCAAACATAGGTCATTCCTTCAAGCGTGATTGCGCTCAAGTCCATCGAGGATGCCTTACTGGGCGTTTCATATCCACCGCGTTCTTGGGCTTCTTCCATTTCAAGGCGTTTGACTACCTCGCCATCTTCGAGAAGGAATACCGATACGAGCACGGTGACAGCGATGATGGCGGCGGCTGTCCCTACGAGGGGCAGGCTAGATAGGTTGAGTTGAGAGCAGAGAATTTCGCTGGTGGTACTGCAGGTAGTGAGGGCAATTTGGCCGACGGCGAACACGAATGCGCCGCCCCTTGGGTCGTGCTCACCTATACGTGCCCAGAGCGTCCAGGTAAAAACGCGGAAAAACGCCCAGGCGCCGCCAATGGCCAAAGCCTCATAGTGTTGACTGCCTGGCTCTAGTACCAAAGTAAGGAGCAGACAGCCAATGACGAATGGGGTAATGAGGCGGTAAAGCCGGGAGAAACTGCCAATTTTACCTTGTGTGACCTGGGCGATTGCCAAGATAACAAGGCAAACACAGATGCCCGCGACAAGTGTATAAAACTCAGTGGAGACGGTCGTTTTTGTTTCTGAGAGATGGTTGGTGGCGATAAAGACTGCGCCGAGGGCACCCGTGGCGATGAAGGGCTTAAGGTTAGGGAGTGCCTGGGTAGAGGAGCCGTCCCTTGAACCGTGGCTTGATTCCTCAGTGCCCCAGCCTTTTAAAGCCTCAGTTCTCAGGGCCAACAGAGTGACTCCTGATAGCAAGGGGAGTATGGGTCTAAACACCAAGGCCGCCTCAGGAGATAGGCATGCCTCTATCAAGCAGATACCGAACGAAATGCCGTAGCCGCCCGCAGTACAGCCAAGCATGTGAGAGGCGCCACAGGAGCTTAGGAGTTCTCCCCACAGCACGACAAGCCCCGCGCTCGCAGCGAACAGAATTCTTCCGATGGCAACGCCAACAAAGTGCGCCTCGTCGCCGATCCACCCACAAAGATAAAGCAGTGCGGTTCCAAGGGCCGGTCCCATACAGGCGATAGAAATGAGCCAGCGGCGCTCAATAAGCATGCCAGGTTTCCGGTGCGTGCTCACAGCGAAAACAAGCAGCAGGAATAAGAGAAGGGTAGTGGCGGCATAGCCCCATATGCCGAGTGTCTCACGCACGCCGGACAGAGGAGCAGGGAAAAGAGTGGGCGAAATATCGATAGTTTGCCAACCGAGGTAGCAGCCGATGCCGACGGACATAAGCATGCGAGCGGCCGGACTGAAATCGGCTTTTCCACGCGCCCTGTGCGGGGGAATTGTTCTCGATGTCCCGAACCTCTCCTGCCATCGTAGCGACTCCCTAGTATGCATCGTGAATAAAATCGACAAACATCCAGCTTACAGACCGTGCGAGAAAAGCAATACCTCACAGTCTACCTCACGTGGGGACATACGGTACCTTTCATTTTCACGCGGGTTCATTGGCTTGACGTATGGATTGATGGCTCGTTGCGGCCGATGCTTTGTATTGTCCGACCGACGCATACGCGTCTGCCGCTCTTTGGTCTGGGCTGGTGTGTCCATCAATATAAGGAGGCTCTACTATGAATGACAGCATTTTGAACCGTCGCTCTTTTGTTGCCTTGTCGTGCGCTGCCGCTGGTATGGTCGCGGCTGCTGGTGCCGGCATTGCTAAGGCTGATGACGTTAAAGCTCAGGCTGTTGCTTTGGGTAATGCCGATGTCAACTTTGCCGAAGAAGTCGAAGTCCTCATCGTTGGTGCTGGTCTCTCTGGCATGATGGCCGCCTGGGAGATTGCCTCTGCGGGGCATCAGGTTCTCATTGCTGAGCAGAATGGCTTTCTTGGTGGCGACGCCATTTACTCTGCTGCTTGCATGATGTGCACTACTGCAGAGCTTACCAAAGAAGAGCGCCCTGAGAAGTACATGGATGAAGAAACCATCCGCACGCTTTTCGCTCCCTACTACGATTCCGAGCTTGCCCTTGACAAGCTTGTTCAAAATCAGATGTGGGCGGGCAAGTGGATTGACCTGCTGCATTATGAATGGGGCTACGAGTTCCAGCCCCGCATGGAGTGCCCCTATCTCCAAGCGTACTTCCCGAAGGATGGCATCTGCACTATGTATACCGCCTTTGACCTCATGGATCAGAAGATTCAAGAGGCCGGCGCGACGTATGAGTACGACATTGAGATGACCACCCTTATCGTCGACGCCGAGGGCACTGTGTGTGGCGCACGCTTCCTGCAGAAGGACGGCACCTACAAGGACATCAAGGCTGGCACGGTTGTCATTGCGACGGGCGGTTATGTCTCCAACCAGGAGTGGATGACCCAGTACGCGCCCGACTACGCCGACCTGGGCAACATCGTCTCCGGCCGCACCGGTGAGGGCATCAAGGCAGGACTGGCTGCTGGCGGCACCCTGTTCGGCATGGGTCCGGTAAGCAACCTCAATCCTAAGTACGAGGCTGGCCACATGCTGGGCGTTCACTACCCCATCCTGGGCATTCTTCCCAATGGCAAGCGTTTTTACTGCGAGACTGCTGTTCACAACGCGGCCACCGGTGCCATCGCCGCCGGCTATCACGAGTGGTATACCATTTTTGATGACGTCGCGATGAATGGTGTTGATCAGGAGCTCCTCAAGCATGCGGGAGATGCGATTCAGACCGCGGCCTCCTTTGAGGAGCTGGCCGAAATGACGGGTATTCATCCCGATTACCTGCAGGCAACCTTTGATGAATGGGCTTCGATTTGTAATGGTGAAGCAGAGGACCCCTTTGGTCGCACTCTTTTCCTGCAGGAGCTGCAGCCGCCGTTCTACTTCATCCGTAACGTTCCCGTGCGCTACAAGTCCCTTGGCGGTCTGAACGTCGACCTGGAATACCATGTGCTCGATGCCGACGAGAACCCCATTCCCAACCTTTATGCCTGCGGCTGCGCTGCTGGCACTGAAGATATCTGCCCCGCTGCCGCTTCCGGCATGATTGCGGGCACGACGGTGGTTAACGATCTGGCATAAGAAATGAAAAGCGCCCTGCCTGGCTCACGTGTGTGGACCAAGCGGGGCGCTGGTTTTACCGCGCGTGGATGGTGACACGTGCAGGTTCGGGGCTTCTGCGGCCATCCGCCGTCACAGAGCGCACCAGTAGCTCGTAGTCGCCAACCTCAGTGGGTGTGAACGTGTAGCTCCAGCGTACGGCAACACCGACCTGAGAGTTGGAGGTGTCGAACAACGCCCACTTCTCACCGCCATCAAGGGAGAATTCGACACCAACGATATGTGCATCAAAATCATCGGCGTACCCGTCTAACGACCTCCGGGGGGACTGTGTTTTCATCTCTGATGTCCGCATTGTAGCACGAGCGATTATTACAGGCGCACCGCGCGACCTCGAGAGGGGGGCGATGCGGGTTGAGTTGGATTGAAAAGCTCGGGATCTCGGATGCGCGCGGCTTCCATTTCGGTGTACGGCACGAAGAAGACGTCCTTCTCATCAGGCAACCTGATGGCGTTTGAACGTCCTTATCGCGAGAGCAATGCCCGCCGCGAAAAGCAGGAGGTAGAAAGCGGCGAGGAACACGGGCAGCTCGACCACGACAGGGCCTATGGCATACGAGACCATGTCGAAGAGGTTGAAGGGGTTCAGTGCGTCGTAGGGGAACAGGTAGATGATGTGGTTCGCGATGCTGCTCGTCATCGTCGGCACGAAGACCGGAATCAAGATGAGAGCAACGCCGATTGCGAGGATTCCCATGGGGCTGTCTATCTTGGCCGACAGCGCGAGCACTATCCCAAGGAGGGCGAGGGTTGCGAGATACCCGACGAGGCAGCATGTGAGGGCGGCGGCTGACAGGCTTATGTCGTAGGTGCATGTGATGCTGTAGATCTGGATGGGTAGACCTGCGCCGTCGGCTCCGTGGAAGACGAGCGTTATTGCCAGGAAGACGAGTGTGAAGACCCAGTATATGGCGCTTGCCGCGATCACGGAGGCCGCCGCCTTCGCGCGCCCGAGCCTTGATTTGCCGAACTTGGTGGACAGCAGGATGGCGTCGGTTTTGGCCTGGTACTCCCCGTTGAACACCGACGCGCACGTTATCACGACTGCGAGCATCGCGAATATGAGGAACTGGGCGAGGTTGAGGAAGTTCTCCCATCCTCCTGCGTATCCGTACTCGATGGGCGTGTGCACGCCTTGCGCCTTCTCGTTCCAGAACGCCCTCTCCTCGTCGTTGTACGAAAGGATATCGTTCGCGTCGAGCTTGGAGGCTATCTTCGAGCGGACTTGCCCGTAGAGGTCGACGGTGCCAGTCGTGTCGATAGTGGCTGCCACGGACACGGGCATCTGGTAGCCTTGCATCCAAGGGCTTGTCAGCAGCGCCATGAGGGCGCCGTTCTTCGCCCTGAACTCCCAGTACTCGCCCGCCTTCTCCCCGTAGGGCTTCCTGTCCATCCTGTACTCTGACCTGACCTCGCCGTCCGGACCGATGAACTCCTTGAACTCGCGGAGCGCCTCGGTGGCCTCCTCGTCGGTGATGGGGCCTGCGAGCGCTTCATCGTTTGCCTTTATCGCGGTGATGGCGGCAGTGCCCTCGAATTCGGTGCCCATCTCCTTGGGGTTGAGGGCGTACTGGGACGTTATGTTGAAGAAGGCTATGACCGCGACCAACGCCAGGACAGCTGCTATGGAGACCTGCGAGACGCGCCTTGAGAGCATCTTCTTGAGCTCGTATCTGATGAGGCTACCCACGGTGCGCTCCTTTCCTGTTTTCGATTGCGTCCTGTCCCACTTCCGCTTTCGTCCGCGAAACCGGCAGGCCCCCGGACTGTTCCTGGAAGAGGTAGAGGTAGACGTCCTCCAGCGTCGGCTCCACGGCGCGCGCGCTCGGATGCGGACGCTGCTGCGCCACCACGCGAATGATGGCAGAGCCGTCCTGGGCGTAGTGGATGTTGCCCACCGTGAGCGATGCCGACATGGCGTCTGCCTCCCTTGGGGCGACAGTGCACTCCCAGACGCATCCCCTGATGTCCCCTGTGATTTCGTCGACCGTGCCCGTCGTGATGATGCCGCCAGCGCGCATCACGAGGATCTCGTCGGCGATGTACTCCACGTCAGAGACGATGTGCGTGGAGAGGATGACGATCTTGTCTTGGGCGAGAGAGGATATGAGGTTGCGGAAGCGGACGCGCTCCTTGGGGTCGAGCCCTGCGGTGGGCTCGTCGAGCACGAGGACAGACGGGTCGTTGAGCACCGCCTGGGCGATGCCGAGCCGCTGCTTCATGCCGCCGGAGAAGGTCTTGACCTTCCGCTTTGCGGCCTCTGCGAGACCGACAACTCCCAGGAGTTCGCGCGTACGCACTTTCGCCTGCTGAGTGGTGAGCCCCTTGAGCGATGCCAGGTACATCATGAAGTCGCAGGCCGTGAAGTCCGGGTAGTAGCCGAAGTCCTGGGGCAGGTACCCGAGGCGCGCCCGATAGCCGTCGCCAAGCTGGTCTATGGAGATGCCCCCGAATAACACGCTTCCCGATGTCGGCCTCATGACGTCGCATATCATGCGCATGAGCGTGGTCTTGCCTGCGCCGTTGGCCCCGAGTAGGCCGTAGACGCCGGGCGTGAAGCTGAAGCTCACGCGATCGACAGCGATATGGCTGCCGAACTGCTTGGTGAGCCTGTCAAGCCTGAGTTCCATGTTCACTCCTTGTCCTTCGTTCGATGTTGCAGATAAGCAGGAGGAAAGCTAGAGCGCCGCCTTTGACAGGCGTGGCGAGAGGCCGCCTGAGACGCAGCGCATGAGCCTTGACGCCTCCAGGGCGGCGAGCGCCATGGAGGCCATGAGCGCCGCGACCCATACGGCGAGAGACGAGCCCTCGTACCAGAGGGGGAACGCCGTGCTCAGCAGCCAGAGCGCCGCGAGTACGGACATCGCAGGAGCGACGCTGGCGACGAGCGAGTTGCCCGGCAGACGACGCGCCGCATAGAAGCAGGCGGCACACGAGCAGAAGAACGGCGTGCATGCGTACAGCAGTGCGCGAAGCGCGTCGATCCCAGCGAGCGTTGGCACTGCCGCAACGACGAGCGTAATCCAAAGCACGTCGGCCAGGCCGAAAAGCAAAAGCCTGCTCGCTAACACTTGCACGCAGCTGAACCGGCACGAGTACTCCATCTCGCAGACGCGGGTCTCGAAGCTCTTGAATACCGATGGTGCCGCTATGGCAACCGAGAGGGCCGATGCCGCCATGACGACGATGGGGCTTCCCGAGCGCGGGCCAATCTCGCCGACGAGAACGAGCATACATGCCAGAAGCGCGATCTGGAGCATCCATGCCCAGGGACGCACGAACCGAACCTGGCTCGCGACGAACCGCCAGAGCGGGATGTAATCCGCCTCCCTCGTGCCTCCGCAGGCGCGAGCCGCCTCTGCTTCCACCAGCAGTAAGGTGCGCTTGCGCGCCGAGGCGTCGGGGGATGCCGCGTCAGCGGCGTAGTAGCTCCTCAGCGCATCCTTTAACTTCGAGTCACCCATGGCCTTCTCCCATCAGTTCCTTGAGCCTGCCGAGCGCGTGCCGCTCGATTCGATAGAGGGCGAACCTCGACTTCCCCGTCACGGCGGAGATGTCGGACATAGGCAGGTCCTGTCCGTAGCGCAGCTCGATGACCTCGCGCTCCTCTTCCGTAAGGCGGGCGAGGGCATCCGCCACGATCAGCCGTCCGTCCATGTCTGCATGCCGCGCGTCAGGAATTGCCTGCGCATCGTCCTCGTCCAAGGCGCCAACCGGTCTCTGGCCTCGGTAGAAGTCGGCGCAGACGTTGCGCGCGCAGGTGTAGAGATACGCGAGGGGCTTTCCATGCTCGGCGTATAGCGCATCGCTCCGCACGAGCCGAAGGAACACCTCCTGCGTCGCGTCTCGGGCATCCTCTTTCGAGGGGAGCCTTCGCGCGCAGTAGCGGTACACTTCGTCGTAGTGCTCCTCTGCGAAGCGCCCTACCAAAGAGTCGTTCTCGCGGCCTGGCGCGTCCGCCCTGCCGTTGCTGCCGTATGGAAAGCCTTGCATTCTCTTCCCTCACCTCCTATAGGGCATAACGTGGTTTGGCGCTGGGATGTGCGCGGAATTATGATATTTACGTCCCATGCAATGGAGGAAAACCACAGCCAGCGATGCTTGGTAAGTGGCGGATATGCGAGGGGGTGGCAGGCGGAAAGGGGCTTATTCGCTTTCCCAAACCGCTCTGGTCATTTGAACGAGGCGCGCCAGAGATTGTAATCGTCCAGGGTCATCTTCCCCGACTTGAGGTCCTCCTGTGCGCTCTGCCATGCCTTGATGGCAGCCTCAAGCTTCTGGGCTCCCTTTGTCTTCGGGTCGATGCGCAGAGCGTCGATAGAATCTGGGGCGATTCCGGACGCTCCCTCAAGCCTGAAGAGATACTCCATGGCGTCACGTGCCGCGTCGGTCGAGTAACCCTCTAGCGCCCTCTCGCTCACCTTGAGAGCCTTGGCGGTCTCTTTGAGCTTCTCTGGAGTCGGAGCTGCTCGGCGGCGTCCCCTCTCGCGTCCTCGCTCTTGACCATGTGCATGTAGGCGAGGGCGAGGGCAGTGAAGTCGTGGACGATGGGCGCCCTCTTGGTGAGCGACACGAGCACGCGGTCGATTCCCAGCTCTTCGACCGCCATCCTCGAGATGGGGCCGACGTGGTCGACGCCATCGCGTCGACGGCTAAGACTTTGCAAGCATGCAAGCAGAACTTTTATGTGTTATAGTTACAAGATAGTTAGCCCCGGTACGACCGCTGATTCAAGTCGCCGGGGCTCAATTTTTTTCCGAGGAAAGGTCCCCCATGCCGGACGCTCCGAAGATAGACCGGGCGCACGTCATATCGTGGCTTTCTGAACCGCGATATAGCAAATATCTCGAAGTAACACGAGGCGATGACGCCGTCGCTCTCAACCTCTACCTCTGGAACATCGGCCTTGCGCAGGCCGTCTTGAAAGATGTCTCGTTCTTCGAGGTCGCCCTCAGAAACGCGTACGACAGGGCAATATCCTCCACCTGGAGCGGGTCCGACCACTGGCTGTTCGACGACGCCTCTCCCGTAAGGCGCCCGATCCTCAGGACGAATAAGCGCGGACAGATCAACGATGCCAACCGACTGAACAGGAATTCGATTGACCACCTGAGAAGCGGCCTTCGCGAGAACGCGACCGCAGACGACATCGTCTCGAACCTCACGCTGGGTTTCTGGGCCCACATGACGGACCGCAGCCATGAACGCGATTTGTGGATCCCAATCATCCATAAGGCATGGCCAAAGGGGGCAGACCGAAACGACGTCAATGAATGGATAGCGGGAATCAACAAGATCCGTAATCGTGCCGCCCACCACGAACACCTCTTCGCACATGCGGGATGCGAATGCGGGACTTTGCGATCGTGCCGAAACGCCTCTTTGCTGTTCGCTCAGCTTGAGCCAATTGCGCACAGTTATATTTACGAAGGAAGCATCAATAGATGCTCGGTCGACAACTACCTGGAGGAGCACCCGGCCCCTTGTGACGTTGCGGTCTGAGAAAACCCACGCGCGCCCACTTCTCTCGCGGCAGATATTTGATACCGATTCGTTTGTTTTTGCTCCGCCCGCCGATTTTGGTGGTGAATGCTGCCCAAATGTGCCCAGTGAATTGCTCGATGAGATGCCCTCAGGCGACTATGTCGTGTATTGTCCCGAATCTATCGTTGGCGCTGATGGATCGAATCGATTCATCCACGACGTGAACCGCCTGCTTGATTATATTGAGGAGCACAATCTGGAGGTAGCCGGCGATTATTACGGGATTGTACTGGCAGAGAGTGAACTTTTTGGCTATGCAGAGGGAGACATGCTCTATAAGATGTGCATCCCGGTGACTAAAAGCGCATAGGGGAAAGTCAGAGAATCGTTGCCCCGCGGGGCATCCTTGGGCGCATGAGACAACTTGGCAAGAAGCAGGGGCAGTAGCGAGCAGTTTCATATTGCCTGCTCAAATCTCGTTTTATTCCTCTTGGAGCTGGGCCCTTGCCGCTCCCAAACGAAAACGTGCCGACCAGGTCGCGAGGGACCCGGCCGGCACGGCAGGTAAAGCGTGTGTGAAGCGATGGGTGACTATGCCCTGGCCAGCTCGTTGAAGCGGAAGTTGCCCAGAGGGGTCTGGTGGAAGCCCACGATGTCGGCACGCGTGGCGTTGGGCCAGGGCATCGTGAACAGGGGGATCCACACGGCCTGCTCGCGGAAGGTCTGCTGCATCTGATGGTACATCTCGATGCGCTTGTCGTCATCAGTCTCGGCGTTGCAGGCGTCGTTGAGGGCGACCATGTCGTCGGGCTGATGGAAGTTCGTGTCGAAGCCGGAAGCGCCGTCGAAGTCGAAGATCCACTGCATAAACTCGGAGGGATCCTGGATGTCGTCGGACCAGTAGTCGATGATGGTGTCGAAATCCATGGCGTACATGCGCGTCTTGTACGAGGTGGCCTCGATCTCCTCGATGGAGACGGTCACGCCGATCTTGGCCCACTGCTGCGTGAGGATCATGGCAATCTGCTTGTCGACCTCGTTGCCGCTGCGCATGAGGATGGTGATCGGGAAGCCGCCGTCCAGGCCGGCCTGGGCGAGCAGCGCCTTGGCGCCCTCGATGTCGGGCTCGACGGGGTCGAGGGAGTGGTCGCAGTACTTGCTGGTGGGGGCAAAGATGGTGCCGGTGGCGGTGCCGTAACCGAAGAGCGCGACGTTCACGATCTCCTGGGGGTCCGTGGCCTTGATGAGCGCCTGGCGGGCCTCGTCATGGGCGAGGTACTCGTTCTCGACGTTGAGCGACATGAAGCGCGTGATGGTGGAGGGCAAGGCCGCAACGACGCAGTTCGGGTCGCTCTCGATCTGCATGAGGGAGGAGAGGGGCAGGTCAACGGCGATGTCGATGTCGCCGCCCTGCAGCTGGATCTGACGGGAGGCGTCGTCGGCGACAACGCGGAACTCGATGTCAGCCGTGGCGGGCACGCCGTCCTCGCGATAGTAGGGGTTGGCAGTCATGGCCATGTACTCGCCGCGCTTCCACTCCTTGATCATGTAGGCGCCGGTGCCCAGGGGGCCGTCGACGTAACGATCCGCGCCGATGGACTCGAAGTAAGCCTTGCTCTGGACGCCCAGGGTAAAGATGCACAGGTTGGCGAGCGTGCTGGCGGCCTCAGACTTCATGTATACGATGACGGTCGTGTCGTCGGGGCACTCGACATGGTCGAGGTTCTCCACGCACATGTGCCAGTTGGAATCCTCGGACTGGATGGCGCGGTCGAACGTGAACTGCCAGTCCTCGGCGGTGACGGGGGAGCCGTCAGAGAAGGTGAGGCCTTCCTTGACCTTGAAGGTGTAGGTGAGGCCGTCGTCGGAGACGTCGTAGCTCTCGGCCAGGCACAGCTCGATGTCGGAGCCGTCGTCGCTGGTCATGACAAGGCCCTCAAGGATGAGGTTGAAGATGAAGATGTTGGTGTTGCCGACGCAGGTGACGGGGTCCAGGTTGTCGGAGTCCTGGGCGCGGCCGATGACGATCGGCTTGGATGCGTCGCCGTCGGCGAGTGCACCGGCAGGTGCCAGGGCGGAAAGGGCGGCCAGCGCGGCAGCGCCCTTGAGGAAACCCCTGCGGTTCATGGTGAAGTCAGAGCTCATGTCTCGTACCACCTTTGGTTGGTCCGGTCACGCCCGTGCCCCTTTGGCACGACGTAGCGGCGGAAGGTTGGCGGCATTGTAGGCCACTTTTCCTAGCAAGGGGAGCAGATATGCATAATTTCGCGTAAAAAGGCTTAAATACTAATTTTTGGTGCAATTAATTGCTATGACCTGTGACACTCATAGCGAGTCTCATACGGGCAACAAAAACCCGCAGGGAACAAAACTGTTCCCTGCGGGCTCCCTGGGAGGCAATGGTTGCGCCGTAATGGCACCGCTACCTTTATGCGCCAGCGAGAATGCCGACGTTGGGACGGTTGACGTACTGGTCCTCGGGCGCGTCCTCGCTGCCGGGGATGGCGGGTGCGACGGCCTCGGCAGTCACCTCGATGGACACGACGTTGCGCGTGAAGTACTTAGCGGCGGTGCCGTCGAGCCACACCTGGTTGGTGCCGCCCACGGAGGCGCCCAGGTCCTCGCCGTTGATGGCGCTGGCGATGATGGCCCTGCGCTGCATGACGTAATCAAGCGGCAGCGACATGGTGTAGCCGTCGGCGGAGGTCAGCGTGACGGTGTTGGCGTTGGCAGCGGGCCTTGCGCGCTCGATGAGGGCAGCCAGGGACACGCCGCTGACGTCGGCGTTCACCACGGCGCGGCCGCCGGCGGGGTTGGCGGCGCAGGAGCAGCCCATGATCTGAGACAGCGTGCCGTCGTCCTGGGCGATCTCGCCGATGGTGGCGTTGTAGGGGTTGGCCACGTCGCCGCACACGGCGATGGACCAGTCGTCGGCCTGGGTCACGGCAAGCTCGGTGGAAGCGCCGCACAGCGTGGCGCTGGCCTTCTGGAAGACGTCGGCGATACGGTTGTTGGGCGTGACCGTCGTCTGGTCGAAGGAGAACTCGCCCTGAACGTTGGGCACGCGCACGACACCGCTGGCAGGGGCCTCTCCCTCAACAGCCTGGCTGGAGGCCGGCACGGTGGTCCAAGTAGCAGGTGCATCGGCGGCCGGGCTGGCGGCAATGGCGAGGCCGGGTACGAGCAGGGCAGCCGCTCCGGCGGCGCTCAGCACTTTTGTCGTTGAGACTTTCATTTCTAGCTCCATCCTCGTAGCACGGGGTAGCTTGGTCTGAGTGTCAAGTCCAGGTATAGTCTTGCGGGCTTACCTCACGTTGAAGAACACCTGCGAGGGATCGGTGCTGACGGTGCCGTCTGCTGCGACGCCGCGAACCATGAGCAGGTAGCCGCCGGCCTTCTCGGGCGTGAACTCAAACTTCCAGTTGATCCAGCGGGAGACGTCGGTGTCGCCCAGCTCGTAGGTCGTCCACGTGGCGCCCTTGTCCATGGAGATCTCGACGGCGGTCACGGGAACATCGTAGGCGTCAGCGAAGCCCTGGAACTCGATGGTCTCGCCCAGCGGGAAGATGGTGCCGTTCTTGACGTAGAAGATGGAGGTGTTCGGCTTGTTGAACATCTCGCCGGTCTTGGGGTTCGTGAAGCCCTGGAAAATGCGAGGAGCGTTGTCCTCATAGGTGAACTTCAGCTCAACGACACGCTTGGTGTAGTGGCAGCCACCGGCGGGGGCGGTCCAAAGCTGGACGGGGTAGCCTTGGAGCATGCCGAGGGGCTCGCCGTTGATCTCGGTTACAAGCATCATGCTGTCGAGGTACTCGTAGACGTACTCCATGGGCAGCGGGTACACGTCCCAGCCGTCATCGGCAACGGAGTGCATGGCGGTAGCGGCGGGGTCGACGCCGGCATCCTCAAGGATGGTGGCCAGCGGGATGCCCTTGACGACAACGTTGCACACATAGGCGCCGGCGGGCGGGTTGGTCTGGCAGTCCATCTTGATGGTGCGCTCGACCATCTGGTCCTCATAGTCGGAGAGCTTGAAGGTGAACGGGTTGGAGGCAGCGTCGCCGTCGACGGTGATCTCCCAGTTCTCATAGGCCTCGACCGACGTATCGTTGTCAGGGGTCACGCCGCGGTGGTCGTTGTTCTCCCAGTAGTAGAAGACCTCGTCGGTGTCGGTGATGGTGTCCTGCGTGAAGCTGAACGTGGCGCCCGACAGGTCGGAGACGTTGGAGACGCCCATGTATGCCTCGTTGTACTTCACGAGGTCCCACATCTCGAACTCGCCCGTGGCGGGACTCACATAGTGGCAGGAGTCGCAGCTACCGCCCAGGGCGGCGAACTCCGCGCTTGTGTTGTGGATGGCGTGCATGCTGTCCTGGAAGTACAGCGCCTTGGAGTGGCACATGTAGCAGAACTTGATGGTCGCGTCGACGTTATAGGGGTTCCACAGCTCGGGGTGCGGCATATCCATTTCCTGGGTCACATCCAGGATGGAGGTGTGGCAGCCACTCTCGGTGCAGCCGCGCTTGTCGCCCTTGAGCGAGGTGGTGTTCCACAGGAACGGGTCGCTCGGAATGGTCTGGAGCTGCGTGCCGTCCTCGAGCGTCACAACCTCGGGGGAGTGCTCCGCCATAGCGACGGCCGCCTTGTCCTTCTGAGCGACCTCCTCGGCCATGCCCGTGCTCGGTGCCAGGCCGGCGGCCATCATCGTGCCAGCAAGCACGCATGCAGCGCCGCATGCCAGCAACCTTGTGGCAATCCTTCCCTCCATGATGCGTCCCCTTTCTTTGTGGTGTACCGCATGTACGCGGATGCACCGCCCTTGGGTCGCGCCTCCCTTTTGACGCGACGCCCTTCGGACTCAGCGTAGGCGCGCGGGGCGGGTTTGTCTTCAAGAGAAACCTCTGATTTCGAAAATGGGGCCTTTTGAGGATTGATAGGGGTATCTGCCTGGTCTTTTTGCTACACTTGCACCAAGGTGTGGATACTATCAATAGAAACTGTTGATGCGTTTCGGGGGAGTCGTGCCAACTGGTTCTGTTGTTTTGGCCTGTATGTGGCAAATGTCGCATCTTTGTTTGCATGAGTTTGCACCGTTTGATATGGCGCGGCCAAAGGGGAGCTGGGACGCATGGCTGATAGGCAAGAGGGCATTGGGGAGGATGGGGCCGCGGTTGTCGGTGGCCCGTCCATGCGTCGGATTGCACGCGCCGTCTCATGGGTCAATGTGGTTGGCTTTGCACTGTGCCAAGTTTGGAACGTCTTGTGCGTAGCCCTGCCCGACCCCGTGACATACGGTGAGCCGTTCCACGACCTTCGCTGGTTGTCGCTGCTTACCGCGCTGGTCATGTGCGTTGTGGCCGTCGTCCGTCGTCAGTCGGTTCTTGCGGCCGCTCATCGCATCTCGGCGTTCGTTGTTCTTGCTGCCATTTCCGCCGCGAGCAGTTTGCTCGGGCCGGTGAGCGTCCTGTTCCCCGTTGCGTCTGAGCTGCTCATTCATCTGGCGGCCGTGGGCGTCGGCATCGGATTTGCGGGGCTGTTCGTACTGTGGTACGTGCGCTTCTTTGAAACGGGCGACATGATGGGGCTCGCCTTTAGCGTGGTTGCTGCGGCCCTGCTTTCCTATCCTATGGCAAATGTCCTGGATACCGACCAGATCAGCCCGTGGGCCTCCGCCTTTGCGGGGTCGTTGCTGCCGCTGTGCTCCGCTGTGTGCTTCTGGGCGGACAGCCGTTTCACGCGGGGTCAGGCGGTAGAGGTAGATGGAGAGACAAGTGCGCCCACGACGTCTGAGGCGCTCGACGACGGTTCGCCCGAAGGTGCGCTTCCAGCTGTGGGCGCCGCTTCACGCCGACTCTTCTTGCGGTTTGCGGCCTGCCTTTTTATAGTTGTCTGCGTTACAGAGACGGCTCGCAACCTGCTGCTTGGCGGTACGGCTATCGGCTTTTATTCCGGCCTTGCCAATTTGAGCGGCCTGATGCTCAAAATCGGCTGCGCTATCTGGCTCGTCTCGGTGTTTGACGCGCGCGATGCGCGGGGTGTCTCGCTGGCGTACCGCATCGCGTTCATCATGCTGTTAGGCGTGGTGCTTTGCACGCCACTTCTGCTGCAGGGCAACCTTTTGGCGCATATGCTGCTCGATGTGGGGTCGTTTTTCTTCCAACTTGTCGTGCTCATGGTTGCCTATCAGATAGGTGTTGGCCTGCGAATTGGCCCTGTCGTCGTGTTTGCATCTGCCCGCGCGGTGTGGGCCGCCGGAGTCCTGGCGGGCATCGCGATCGCGCAGCTATGGGGCGGCCCTGAGGCCGTGCAAGCTTTCGCGGTGGTTCTGGGAATCGCCGTGGCCGTAGCATTCACCTTCATGTTTACCGAGAGGGATTGTACCGACGTCTTGGCAAGCCTACCGGAGCCCGGCCATGCGCCGCGCTTCAGGGAGAAGTGCGAGCATGTGGCGGGGCACTACGGCCTGTCTGCCCGCGAGTTGGAGGTCCTCGTGCTCATGGCCAAGGGTCGGTCGGCCTCACGTGTGGCTGAAGACTTGGGTGTCACGCTGGCCACGATCAATTCGCACGTCAACCATATCTATCGCAAGCTCGGGGTCCACTCGCGCCAGGAACTTATCGACGTGATCGAGCAGAACTCGGACTAGCGATTTCTAGTCTCTAGCTGCGAAGACTTCAAATTCAACGCTGTCAGGCAGGGGGCTCGCGTCTCCATCTTCATTGATGGAGCGCACGAGCAGCTGGTAGAGTCCCTCTTGCTCGGGCGTGTAGGTGAAATGCCACGTAAGGAGCTTGCCGGGGACGGCCCCATTGGTCGCATGGCGCGTCCAAGTTGCCCCTCCGTCGAGCGAGAACTCAACTGCGACGATGGCCTTGTCGAAGTCGTCGGCATACCCCTCAAAGTTCATAGGCCTTCCAACGGTTCCCGCGATGCGTCCAAGCATGGGTGCCTCCAAAATGTGTGCGTGATTGTGCAGACAAGGTTCTCACGTGATGCCTGCTTGGTCAACAGGCAAGTCTGCGCAGCGCTGTGTTTGGGACAAGCTGCTTGCAATTGCTCGGATCCGGGGATACTATTGCGCTCAATAAACCCCCCGGGGGTATATGTATCGCATAAGAACGGGATGATGGAATGAGCGATTGCTGTTGCGCGCATCACGCGGACATGCCTGAAGAGGTGCCGCTAGCCGCAGTTTCAACTGAGGAAGAACAACCTCAGGACCAGGCATGCTGCTGTGCAAAGTACAAAGCAACGCCGCGCGGCGAAGAGTTTCAGGCCGACTTGCAGCGCAGGCTCAACCGCGCCATCGGCCAGCTCAACGGCGTGAAAGCGATGCTTGACGACAACCGCTATTGTGGCGACGTCCTCACGCAGCTTGCCGCTGCGGAGAGCGCCGTGCATCGCGTGAGCGAGATGATTCTGCGCAACCACATGCAAACATGCGTGGTGGAGCAGATTCGCGCTGGGCATGACGAGATCGTCGATGAAGCGATGGACTTGATTCACAGGTTTGGAGGAAGGTAAGTGGCAACTCAGGTATTCGACGTCACGGGAATGACCTGCGCGGCGTGCTCGGCTCGCGTCGAGAAGACGACGAGCGCGGTGCCCGGCGTGGAGAAGGCCGTGGTCAACCTGCTCAAGAACAGCATGGCGGTCACGTATTCGGGTGACGAGGCGGTGCTTGCTGCAATCAGCGAGGCTGTTGACAAGGCCGGATATGGTGCCATCCCGCGTGCCGCGCAAGGCGCATCGGCCGGCACGGCGGCTCAGAGGGGCCCTGCAGGTCCCACGCCTGCCGAGATTGCCCAGGCCGAGGCAAAACGCGTGCGCATTCGCCTTATCGTGAGCTTCATCTTCACCATCCCGCTGTTCTACCTGGATATGGGCCATATGTACGGTTGGCCCCTGCCAAGTATTTTCTTGGGCCACGAGAACATGATGACGTTTGGCCTCACGCAGTTCCTGCTCGTCATTCCGGTCATCGCAATCAACTTCAAGTTCTTCCGCAACGGTTTCAAGGGCCTCATCCATAAGGCGCCCAACATGGACACGCTTGTGGCGCTGGGCGCGGCCGCTTCCACACTCTACAGCATCGCGGCGCTGTACCGGATCGGGTACTTGCTTGGCCACGGCGACCTTGACGGTGCGCATATGGCGGCGATGGACCTGTACTTCGAGAGCGCCGGCATGATCCTCACTCTCATCACGCTGGGCAAGTACTTTGAGGCACGCGCCAAGGGCCGCACGACCGACGCCATCGCCTCGCTCATGAACCTGGCGCCCAAGACGGCGGTGCTCGTGGGCGACGATGGGGTGGAGCGCGAGGTCCCGGTCGAGCAGGTGCAGGTGGGCGACATCCTGGTTGTTCGCACGGGTACGGGCGTGCCGGTCGACGGCGTGGTGCTGGAAGGTTCGGCCGCACTCGACGAGTCGGCGCTCACCGGCGAGAGCGTGCCGGTGGACAAGTCTGCAGGAGGCGAGCTTTCCGCAGGTACGGTGGTTGTTTCGGGATATGTGCGCATGCGTGCCACGCGCGTTGGCGACGATACCGCGCTCGCCCATATCATCAAGCTGGTAGATGATGCCACGAGCAGCAAGGCTCCTATCCAGCGCATCGCCGACCGCATTTCCAGCGTGTTCGTGCCTGCGGTTATCACGGTGGCGGTTGCCGTGTTCTGCATCTGGCTCGTCGCTACGGGCATGGACGTGACAAAGGCTGTCGTTCACGGTATCTCGGTGCTCGTCATCAGCTGCCCGTGCGCCCTTGGCTTGGCCACGCCCACGGCGATCATGGTAGGCACGGGACGCGGTGCCAAGCAGGGCATTCTCATCAAGAGCGCCGAGACGCTCGAAAACGCCCACGACGTGACCTGCGTCGTGTTCGACAAGACGGGCACCATCACGCACGGCACGCCCGAGGTGACCGACGTTGTGTGTGCCCCCGGCATGGAGGAGGCCGACCTTCTCACGCTTGCCTTGAGCATTGAGGAGAAGAGCGAGCATCCTCTGGCGCGTGCGGTGGTGGATTACGCGGGCAGCCGTGCTACCGACAAGCTTCCCGTGAGGGACTGGCACCAGGTGTCGGGCCAAGGCCTTGTCTGCACCACCGAGGGTCAGGAGGCTTTTGCGGGCAACGCGCTCATGATGAGCGAACACAGCATTGACCTGGCAGGATTGGGAACGCGCGCCGACGAACTTGCCGCCCAGGGCAAGACGCCGCTCTTCTTTGCTTGGGCCGGCCAGCTTGTGGGCCTCATTGCGCTTGCCGACACCGTGAAGCCTACCAGCGCCGCCGCTATCGCCGAGCTGCGCGCGATGGGCATCAAGACCGTCATGCTCACGGGCGACAACGAGCGTACGGCCGCAGCCATCCAGAGGCAGGTGGGCGTCGACGAGGTCGTGGCCGGGGTGCTGCCCGAGGGCAAGGACGCCGAGATTCGCCGCCTGCAGGCGCAGGGCAAGGTCGCCATGGTGGGTGACGGCGTGAACGATGCCCCTGCTCTGGCGCGTGCCGACATCGGTATTGCCATCGGCGCCGGCACCGATGTGGCCATCGAGAGCGCCGACATGGTCCTCATGCGTTCCGACCTGCTCGATGTGGCCAGCGCCATCAAACTGTCGTGCTCCACGCTGCGCAACATCAAGCAGAACCTCTTCTGGGCTCTGTTCTACAACGTGATCTGCATCCCTGTGGCTGCCGGCACCCTCACGCCGCTTGGCATCACGCTCACGCCTGACTTTGCGGCCTTTGCCATGAGTTGCAGCTCTATCTGTGTCGTGAGCAATGCACTTCGCCTGCGCGGCTGGAAGCCCAAGTGGCTCTCAGGTGAGGCGGCTAAGGCGGCGGCGGGGCAATAGGGCCGCCGTTTGCAAGTTGGGTTCCACGATGCGGGGTGCCCCGTGCGCCCTGCATCATATATAGATGAACCATATACACAAGGCGGGCGTTTCGGCGCCCGCCGCGTAAAGAAGAAAGGATTGCAATCATGGGTCTGTTCAGCAAGAAGGAGACCACCACGTTCGACGTTAAGGGCATGCACTGCCCCAAGTGTGTGGCCCGCGTGACTGATGCGCTTCAGGGCGTCGAGGGCGTCACCGCTGCCACCGTCACGCTTGAGGACGAGAAGGCCGTCGTCGAGGGCCACGGTTACTCGGTTGACGCCTGCATCGCTGCCGTCAGCGAAATCGGCTTCGAGGCAAGCCTGGCATAAGAGGGGCGCCATGGCTTAAGGCCGGGGAAGGGCCGCTTCCATCAGAGCTGGGCCTCACGCCAACGTTCGCGACACCACCGCACGCTGCATAGACCCGTGCGCGCATGGCCTGATTTGTGGCTGCAAACGCGCAAGGGGCACCAGGTTCTTCCCGGCGCAGTTTTCCTAAAAGAAGGGGCCCTTGCGGGCCCCTTCTTTTAGGAACTGTTTGAGCGCGGGAAGAACCTGGCGCCCCCTCGGGAGCCTTGTCCGAGCTACTCGGCCCACTCCACGTAGCGCGCCATGGCGCACTGAACAATGTCGGAACGGTTGATGACGCCCACGACCTGGCCCTCGTCGAGGACGGCGACCTTCTTGAGGTGGTTCTCGCCAAGCACGCGGCATACTTCGGGAAGGTCGGCGTGAATGTCCACACCGATGATGCCCTTGGTGCCGATCTCCTTGGCAGGCAGCTTGACCAGGGCGTCGAGCACCTCGTTGAAGCCTTCGCCCTCCTTGGTCTTGCTGATGGTCTGAGACATCATGACGATGGGGTCCACCACGGTGGCGGTGCGCTTGGACAGGAAGCGCATCACGTCGCCGTCGGACACGAA
>UQBS01000047.1 GCA_900539345.1 uncultured Coriobacteriaceae bacterium
ACATTTACCAGTCCATCTACCAGGTCGGTTTCATCACGAGTGTTTCCACCTACCCTGAGTACACCGGCCAGGGCATCATGGGCAGGCTTATGCGCCAGAGCCTTATGCGCATGCGCGAGAAGAACCAGACGCTCGCCATTCTCTTCCCTTACTCCATCCCGCTGTATCGCCATCGCGGCTGGGAGATTATCTCCAACAAGATCTCGTACAAGGTGCGCGACAACCAGGTACCTCGCCGCATGAGGGCCCCGGGATACGTGCGCCGTGTGCCCGACGACAACCTCGACTTCATGAACCTGCACTCCACGTTTGCCCAGCAGACGCACGGGTGCCTGTTCCGCAACGCGCTGGCATGGGACGAGTACTGGCGTTGGGACGAGGACGACACCATGGTCGCCGTGTACTACAACGTCGAGGACAAGCCCATGGGCTATATGGTGTACCTCATCAAAGACGACATCATGCACATCAAGGAGATGATCTACCTCAACCGCGAGGCGCAGAAGGGCTTGTGGGAGTACATCCACGCCCACGACTCCATGATCGACGAGGTGCGCGGCAACACGTACTTCAACGAGCCCATCGCCTTCGATATGGACGACTCCGACATCGTGGAGACCATCCAGCCTTACATCATGGGGCGCATCGTGGATGTGGAGCAGTTCCTCGAGCAGTATCCCTGTGCGCCCGACGCGCACTTGCGCATTGCGCTCGACATTGAGGACCCGTTCATCGAGGAAAACACCGCAACCTACGTGGTGGAATTCTGCGAGGGCAAAACTGTCGTGCACGAGGTCTACCGGGGTGCCGATACGGCTGCTCTGACCTGCGATGCCGACAATGCGGTGGCTACGCAGCAGGAAGGCGAAGGCGCGGTGGTTGAGGCGGCGGCCCGCCTCGAGCGCGATCCCATGCGGACGCACATGAACAGCTTCGCGCGCCTGCACATGTCCATTGGCACGCTTACCTGCCTGCTCATGGGCTACAAGACCGCCGCTCAGCTCTTTGAGCGCGAGCGCATTCAAGGCGACGCCGCCGGCGTGGAGGCCCTCGATGCCGCCCTTCTGCACGAATGCCCCTACATCTCGGACTATATTTAAGGTGTAGACAATCACCTTTTAGAAAGGACATGCCATGCCATTTCCTGAAGAAGATGACACGGCGGCCTCCGAGGTGCCGGCGCTCACGCATGCTGACTATGTGGCGTTTTGCAAGCAAGGAGACGCTCAGCTGCTTGCATGCTGCGAGGTCGAGACGTTCCATGCAACAGGCCAAGGCGGGCAAGGCGTGAACACGGCCGACTCTGCCGTGCGTATGCGGCACGCGCCTACGGGAATCGTCGTTGTGGCGCGTTCCGAGCGCTCCCAGCTCCTCAATCGTCAGGCATGTCTGGCGAAGTTGCGCGCCGAGCTTGAACGACGCTCAAGACCTCCGAAGAAGCGTCTGAAGACACGCGTGCCCCATCGTTCGAAGGAGCGCCGCCTGCAGTCCAAGCACGAGGTGTCCCAGAAGAAGAGCCTGCGCGGCAAGGTTGATTTGTCGCGGGAGGACTAAGGGCTCGGTATAGAGGGGCACCACCGATGCGACCACGCTTGGTAGTGCGGCACGAGTGTGTGGCAAATCGTCACGGAAGCAAGAAAGCCCGGCCTGCCTGCATATACATCAGCAGACAGGCCGGGCTTATCTATGCAGGCTCACCTTACAAAGGGCAAGTTCTTTCTTACTTAATGTCGTCGATAGCACCGGCGGCATGCTTGCCAGCCACGCGGCCGCTCGTCATGGCGTTGCCCATGTTGTTGCCAGCGGAGGGGCCGGTGTAGGAGTTGCCATAGCGCTCGCCCATGGTGTTGCCAACGGCGTATAGACCGGGGATGACGGCATCCTTGTTGGCGTTGAGCACCTGGTAATAGCGGTTGACACACAGGCCAGCCAGCGTGTTGAGGCCGGGGCCATAGCAGCGGGTCGTACCTTGGGCGGCAACGAGGAACGGGGCCTCGTCGATGGGGATGAGCAGGTCGGCGTCCTTACCGAACTCGTTGTCCACACCGGCAGCGCAGGCAGCGTTGTAATCCTCAATCGTCTTGAGAGCCCTGGCCAGGTCGTCGCCAGAAAGACCGGCGTTGGTCAGCGCCTCCTCAGCGGTGGTGCCCACATACAGCGTGCCGGGCATGCCGCCGTCGCGGCTGGCAATCTCGAGGCCCATGACGCTGACGGAGCCCTCGGTGCCCGTGATGGCATCGACAGCCTCCTGGTACTGCTCGATGCCGCCAGTCCAGCCCCAGTTGGGTGCACCGTGGTCAAGGCCGGCGCGCTGAATGTACTGCATGTGCTTCTTGTCCATGATGGCGAAGTTGCCCGTCATGCCCTCCTTGGCGGTAGGCTGACGTACGGACTCGCCGAGCACGTGGCCGGCGAAGCCCTCGTTCATGAAACGCTCGCCCTTGCAGTTCATCCACAGGCAGGGCGTGGAGCCCCAGGGGCCGAAGGCCATGCTCGGCGCATCGCCGGCAACGGGGCGAGGATGGCTCTCGATGGCGCCGCCAGCCCAGCAGCCCATCTTGTGGCCGCTGCCATCGCAGTCGGTCATGCCCCTGAGGGCCTCACGGGCAACGCCGTGGCGCATGGCATTCTCGGCGCACTCGGTGCAGAGTTCCCACACCATGTCGGTGTTGCCGCCGAAGTCACCCGTAGCCAGGATGACGCCCTTGGCGGCGTCGAACTGGGTGTAGGTGCCATCCTCGGCCTGGGCGATGACACCCGTCACGGCGCCGGACTCATCGAGCACGCACTCAACGCCGGTCATGGAGCAGAACCACTCGGCGCCGAGATCCTCGGCGGCGTCGCGGCAATAGATTTCGATCTCGGTCATGCGGGATACATCGGTAAGGCCGGCATGGCCCACGGGCTGCTGGTTCTTCGTGCCGTAGGTCTGAAGCGTAGAAGCCCACATCTTGTAGCCGGAGCGCTCGACGGGATAGCTGGATCCATCGGGGGTGTCATAGGCGATCTGAACGATGCACTCGCCGCCGTCGCGGTCGAAGAACGTGGAGGTGTCAGGCGTGACGGCCACGAGGTTGTCCATCATCTCGCCGGAGTTGTAGACGAAGCTACGGATGACTGCGGGGTTGCAGCGACCGTTGGCGCGACGCACATACTCATTTGTGATCTCATTGAGGTCGTACGGGCCAAAGCCCCAGCTCTCAAGCAGCTCGGAGTTGTAGGAGCAGATATCATCGCCGCGGTAGACGATTTCGCCGTCGGCGTGCTTCTCGATGACTGCCACCTTGGCGCCGTTCTGGGCTGCAGCAAGAGCTGCCTGGGTGCCAGCATGGCCACCACCCACAACAACGACGTCGAACTGCTTGGTCTCGGCGATATCGGATGCGGCAATCTCGGGAGCCTGGCCGAGCCAGTCCCCGTCGCACATATAGTTGACCACGGGCACCGTGTACACGGGTTCGGCGGTATCTGCGGCGGGGGCGCCACCCTCAGGGGCTGCGCCCTCGGGGCCCGCGGGCTTGTCGTCGGCCAGGGCGACCGAGGCGGCGGCCATGCCGGCAACGGCGGCGCCGGTGGATGCGACGAACGAACGACGGGTGAGTTCCATGTTGCACGCTCTCTTTCTTCTAGAGTCTTGATGCGGCCGCATGTATCCGTTTTGACTGCGACCGCCTTGCGTACGCGCGCGGCCCAACCTGGTGGGCGGCGTTGGTTTCAGCATGCCTCAGCAACACGGCGAATAGCGTTCAGATGGGCGTTCAAGTATGGTCGTAAGTACGGTCCATATTTCTCAACGCTTCTCAACGCGAAAACCCTTGACAGTGTTGAGCTGCCAAAATGAGGCTGTCATTGCTACAATGATGCCTGTCCGAGTTTCGGATATCTCAAGACAGGGATTGGGTCGGAGGCGAAGTGCGCACCATGTCGTTCAGCAAATCAGGCGCTGCAGATGCGAAGGTCGCCACTTGTCGACTTACAGATGCGAGTTCCCAAGACGCCGCGCGCGGGCATTCTCGGTCCGTTTTGCATGCTCTTGGCCTTGGCAGCTGGCTTGCCACCATGTTGCTCTATTCGAACACGGTCACGCCGTTTCAGCGCTATGCGGGAACGCAACTCTTTGTCGGCGACTTCGCCTTGCAATCTTTGGCTTTCGCCTGCTTGCTTAGTTTGACGATTGCCGTAGTGTCATGGCGAGGGAAGCGTGTTCCAAGCACCATCCTTTTTGTTGGCTGCGCGCTATACCTGTTGGGCGGTGTAGCGTTCTCCTGTCTGGCGGCATGCTCTGGCGATTGGTCTGGTGGTCTTGCCTTTTGGGTGACTCCCCTGCTTGCGATAACTGTGGCGACGGGATGCGTGCTGTGCGGAATGGCGTGGGGCCGTGTTTATAAACGGCTGGATTCTCGCACTGCACTTCTGGCGGTTGCGGGGGCGGCGGTTGCCGCCGCGCTTTTGGGCCTCTTGGGCCGACTGCTCCCCCAGGCCGTTTACCCGTGGGCTTTTTGCCTGGTTTCTGTTATGGCGGCGTTGCTGCCCGTAGTATTTGGTCTCGAGGACTTAACGGGTGCTGCCGCACTGTTGGACGCGGAAGTCTCTCCTCTTTTGCGAGTGCGTCTTTCGTCGTTTGCCGATGTCGCGGCACCGGCGCTTGTGGGCCTGCTTGCCTTTGCCTTCGTCATGGGCACGATGCGGTCGCTCATCATAGAATCGTACGGGATTCATCTGACTGTGCTTGCGGTGTGCGGTTCGGTTCTGCTTCTCGTTGCCTGTCGCGGGCCTGTAACCCGCGGCACGTGCCGTGCGCTCATCCCTACGCTTGCAGTGCTCCAGCTTGCCTCGGCAAACGTGACGGCGACTCTGTGGGGCGGTTCGCCGTTCGACATGTTCATGATTTTCCTTTTGTACACAATGGCTGCGCTGCTGACGCTCTCCACTCTTCCCGCAGTGGCCCATGCTGAAGAGTTTCCCTGCGACTTGCTCTTCTCGGTTGCGTTTTTGTTATTCAGCTTTGCCTCTCTAGCAGGCATGACGTGTTCGCAGATTATGACTCCCGAGGCCATTAAGATTTGCACGACTCTCATTACAACTGTCTATGCCTTTGCGATGGTTATGACTGCGGGATTGGGGCGGCGAGGTGTAGATGAGTGCAGAGAGGGACGAGAAGGTCTTGTGCTTTTGACCGCATGCGACGATGGGTCTGGCGCTCGACAGAAAGACGACGCTGCAGCGCCTGATGTACCGTTGAGTTTCGATTGCCGCTGCGCAGATTTTGCCAACCGGTTCCACCTCACGGCACGCGAACGAGAGATTCTTCTCCTGCTTGTTCAGGGGTATGACAGCGCTTCAATCAGCGAATCTCTGTACATCTCGCAGAATACCGTCCGCTCTCACATACACAATCTATGCCATAAGACGGGTGCACAAAGCAGGACCGAGCTGCTCAAGATGGTTCTAACGGATGATTGGGCTTCTGCCGCCCGGGACTGATGTCGCGAAGGGGCTTGCGCGATACAAACCAACGTATAAGCAAAGACTCTCGCATGACCTGTTGCCGCGCAACTCTTTTTCTTGACTGGTGAACGAACGTTTACTATTATGGCGTTGCCACGTGGTAAACGATTGTTCACCATTTTTGAAAGAGGCGGTCGTTATGGAGTATCCGCACGCCGAGAGATATCCCGTCGAACTTGTTCGCAGCAAGATTATGGGGCCCAACCCGCTCAAGCTGGCAGAGGAGGTCTTGGAGCGCCACCCTGTGCCGAGGGGCTCGCGGGTGCTCGATCTGGGAAGCGGTATGGCACTCACCTCGGCTTTCTTTACCAGCAGTACGGCCTTGCTGTAACGGCGGGCGATTTGTGGAGTGACCCCGGTGAGAACCAGGCGTTTCTCTCAAGCCTGGGAATTGCGCCCGACCAGGTCCGCGCTGTGCATGCCGATGCTACCGACCTGCCGTTTGAGCACGAGGAATTCGACGCCATCACCTGCATCGACGCATATAACTTTTTCGGCCGCGACGGCGGCTTCCTCGATAAGAAGCTCCTACCTTTCCTGAAGTCTCATGGGCGGATTCTGCTGGCAATTTCCGGCCTTACACATGACTGCCATGATGATATCCCGCCTGAGCTCCTCGTTTCCTGGACGCCCGAACAGCTCGATTACATGCACGATTTGACCTGGTGGCGCGGTATTTTCGAGCAGAGCAAGGGCGCTCGCATCGTTGACATGTGGGAGATGCAGACCAACGAAGAGGCTTGGGCTGACTGGCTTGCCTGCGACAATCCCTACGCGGTGGGCGACCGCGCCTCAATGGAGGCGGGCGCGGGGAAGTATCTCAACTTCATCGGCGTCGTGCTGGAGAAGCTCTAAACAAAGGTGGGTATGTGACGGCAGCTCGCGCGGTATGATATTCGCCGACTTCAGCCATTCGACCAACGGGGAAAGGACCGAGTGTGGCCCACGAGGGAACGTCCGCATCGTCAAGCGCTGCCACCACGCGCGAGTCTATCCTCATGGCGGCTCTCCGCCTCTTCTCTCGCAATGGCTATGAGGGCACCTCCATGCGTGATATCGCAGGCGAAGTTGGCATTACGCAGGGAGCTATCTACAAGCATTTTGCTGGTAAAGATGCCCTCCTGGAGGCTATTTGCACACGCATGGAGGAGGATGACGCCGCGCATGCTGAGGCTGCGGGCGTACCCGCCGAGGATCCGCTGACATGCGACGATCCTTCGTCTAGCCAGCAACCCCCAGACGGTGGTCTCGTACCTGGCGGAAGCGTCGCACCGCTCTTCTCCGCCTTTCGCGCCTTCACACTCGACATGTTCTCCTATTGGGCGACCGATCCCATTGCGGCGCCGTTTCGCCGCATGATTGAAATCGACCGCTTTCGTACTCCGCGCATGGAACGGCTGCATCGCCAGTATCTGGGGGCGGGCCCATTGAGCTATACAAGGGGCTGTCTCATGTCGATGGGAATGGACGATGCCGTCGCTCAGCGGCAGGGGTTGCGGATATGGGCGGCGTTTCGCCTGCTTCTCGAGATGATTGATACTCAATTCATTGCATACGAAGAAGCGGCTGATTCTCTCAAGCAGGCGCTTCTGGAGACGGAAACTTTTCTGCCCTTCCTGCAAACGCATTAAACAAGAAGGCGGCCCGTGTCTCGATAGACGCGGGCCGCCTGAGATAACTGAAACGTGCGATGCGCGAACAGGCTGGATGAGCCTAATCTCCCAGCACGGCTTCCACACTGCATGGACCTTGGGCGCCGGCGGATTCAGGCGAAACGGGAGCGGGAACCTTATCAGCGCGGCAAGCGATGCTCGTCTTTGCCGGATCGGTGCGTCGGTCGTCCAGGATGAGTTCGCTGATCTGGTCTGCTTCGATCGTGCCCGATTCGGGGTTGAACACGCTCTCCACACGGCCCGTGAGGTTGGCGGTCACGCTCGAGTACTCAAAGGCGAGCGTCGTGTTGATGAGCTTGCAGTTCTCAAGCACGATGTTCTCGGCATAGCACATGCCCTGCAGACTCTCGATGGTGCAGTTGACCAGGCGCAGGTTCCTGGAGTTCCAGCCCAGGTACTCGCCGGCGATGTAGGAATCTTCCACGAGCACATCTTCGGTGTTCCAGAAGGAGTCCTTGGAGAGTAGACGCGAATTCTTCACGTGAATGTGGCGTGCCCCGTCGAAGGAGTAATTGCCGTCGAGCACAAGGCCGTCGACCTCGATGTCTTCGCTGTTCATGGCGAAGTAGTCGCCCTTTGCCGTAACGTTTTCAAGCGTGACGTCGCGGCAGGTCCACAGCGTCTCGGCCGCATTGGGCAGCGCCACGTTGCGAAGCGTGACGCCGGTGCAGCGGCGGAAATTCTTCGGGGCTTCGATGACAGAGTCCTCTACCAGGATGTCGTCGGTGTACCACACGCCCGAGCGCGCCATTTCGAACCACGTGCACTTGCGCGCCGTGACGTGTGTGGCGTACCACAGTGGGTACTTCCAGCGAAACGCGCTCCCCACAAGCTCGATGTCAGAGCTTTCCTTGAGGGGGGACTCGCCGTCGGTAAAGACAGTGTCGGCAATACGCAGGTCATGGGCGTGGAACAAGGCGCGCTCCCCGCCCAGAAGCTGCTGGTTAATCTCTTGGGTCATAGTTGTCGGGCCCTCCTTGGTGTGAGTGGCATACGTCGTGGGAAAAGGTTCTTTTTTCTTGCAGGCATCTTAACCCGAACACAGGCAAAGGCGACGTTGGGTACCCTGCAGACGGTATGTTTTCCATGGATGGGAGCCTCTATTCGTCGGAAGGAGGGAAATAACATACATCTCGCTCGTTCATATGTATGTTATTTCAACAAAGTACCAGTTGACGTGTTTTTTGAAATCCTGAAATGTATGTTATTTGCCCTTAGGATGCCCCTGCAGGTTCCTGAACGCATCCTGCCAACATCAAGCGAGGTCCCTCATGTCCCATGTTTTTTCTCCTGAGCTCGTAGCGCTCGGCGAAGTGCTCATCGATTTCACTCAGGCAGGGTTCTCTGCCAATGGTCAAGCCATCTTTGAGCGCAATGCTGGAGGTGCTCCGGCCAATGTTGCCGTACAGGCAGCGAGACTTGGCATGTCTGCCCAGTTTGTGGGCAAGGTCGGCGCAGACATGCACGGTGACTTTCTCAGGAGCTCCCTCCAAGAGTGCGGCGTGGACGTGTCGTCTGTCGTGCAAGACCCCGACGCCTTCACCACACTTGCCTTTGTCGAGGTCGATCCGCGTACGGCTGAGCGCTCATTTTCCTTTGCCCGCAAGCCCGGTGCTGACACGCGACTCTCCCCTGCCGAGGTGCCCGAGCAGGCCATACACGACTGTTATGTGCTCCATGTGGGGTCGCTTTCCCTTACCGATGAGCCTGCACGTGCGGCGACGCTACATGCGGTGGATCTCGCTCGTCAGGTAGGTGCGCTCGTCAGCTACGACCCGAACTACCGAGCTAGCTTGTGGTCCAGTGAGAGCGAGGCCATCGAGCAGATGACAACGCTTTTGCAGCAGGCTGACCTGGTGAAGATTAACGAAGACGAAGCCTTGCTGCTGTGCGGTACAAGCAACCCCGAGGCCGCCGCCCAGTGCATCCTCGACCAGGGTGCCGCTCTCGTTGCCGTGACGTTGGGGTCCCAAGGGGCGCTCGTTGCGACGCGGACCGAGAGCGTGCTTGTTCCCGCGTGTCCATGCCAGGCGCGCGATGCGACCGGTGCGGGCGATTCCTTCTGGGGTGCGCTTCTTTTCCAACTCGTGCACGAGCAAGGGATACGCAAAGTCAGCGAGCTGGCAGCTCTTTCACGCGAGGCGCTTCTTTGCGCAGGATCCTTCGCCTGCGCCGCTACTTCGTGCTGTGTAGAACGCCCGGGCGGCATCCCTGCGATGCCCAGCAAGAACGAGGTGCTTGACCGGCTCGCGCGTTAACGGCGGAACATGCATTGAGGCACATCGGGTAGGTAGTCGGGGACTTAATCGCCGAAGCCTTTTGATACTTGCCTTTTAACGTGCGACGCCCAGATTCAACGGGGGTTGCTTCCAAACGTCCGATGCGACGAGCCCAGGCATCGCTCAATCATGCATCGCATAAGCCAACCAGCTGTCTAGGCGCTCTCTGTCCCAAGACGAGTCATTTTTCATATCCCAAACAAAATATGCCCCCTCCCTCTTCGCAAGTACAGCGCGAGGAGGGAGGGGGGCGCTTCAGTGTTTCGGACGTTTGCGTATTATCGAGCGAGCAGGACTGCCACGCGCAGCTGACGCTCGTCGGGGTCAAGGTCGATGTCGCCGTCATCCTGGACGGTCAGGCGAATCTCGTAGATGTTCTCGGGCGCAAGCTCATCTTCGCCCACGCCCTCAAGTGACCAACCCGCTGTGACCTCGCGGTATGTGCCGTCGGCACCCAGAGCAAAGAGCCTGTAGTTGCTCGCCTGCCCCTCGAGGCCGTTTATGCGAACTGCAAGCGTGACCTGGGGATGCACGTTGCGCACCGCCACGCCATGCAGCCAGGTTGCGGGCGTGCCCTGGCCGCCGGCTGCTGCGAATTCCTCGGCCGTGACGATCGTGCGCGTTGTCTTGTCGAGGTCGACCTTGCGGTAGGGCATCTCGGGCAGATATGCAAAGCGGTCCTGCAGGCGCATGAGCTCTTTGTAACCGGTGGGACAATACAGCCTGTTGCCATCGTGGGCGGCGTACATGCCGATGGCCATGTTGTTGTAGCCATACGGTGAGGCGACATCCACCGTCAACGTCGTTTCGCCGGTCTCGAAGTCGAGGGCGATAAACTGCCACATACCGCTGGTCAGGTCCTGCACGTAACCGTAGATGTAGCCAGTGGCGGTGGAAAGCTTCATCATCGAGGTATCGCTGATGTCGTCGCGGCACCAGATGCTCTCCATGATGTAGCCGTCGTCGGTCTTAATGGTGTCGACACGCTCGATACCAGGGATAATCATGCAGTTGCCCTTGAGTAGCCAGTTCGTGTCGTAAATGTTCTCGTAGCTCTGGATGGACGAGTCGCTGTCGGGCTTGGCTAGGTTGGGGCTGCCGGCGCCGAACCAGTTGCAGGCGATAACGCTCGCGCGGCCTTGCCCGTCGTCGTACACCATGGCGGAGTTTTCAACCGAAACAGGCATGTCGGCGGGCAGCTCGTCGATGATGGGGCAGCTTGCGACGACCTCGCCCGTTTCCATGCTGAGCGCGAGCAGGCTCACGGTTTCCAAGTTGTCGGTGAAGAAGACAAGCTCGCTGCCAAGCGAAGGCGAGCAACCGCCACCCCATGCCAGCCCGCCGCCCGTTGTGGCTGCGCCTTCACGGCTGTCCTTTGCGCCGGCGCTCTCATAGGGAGTGCGCCACACAACTTCAACCCCGTCGTTAGCGCGCAGCATGTAGCAGGCAAGGTTCGTAAGAATGACAGCGCCGTGCGTGCAAGAGGCAATCCCGTTTTCGGCTCCCTCGCCCGGTTCGGGCAGGTACACGTGCACCTCTTGGGACAGGTCGACCTCATTGCCGGCAAGAATGGCGTCGATTGCGGCGGCTGAAATGTAGCCCATGGCACCCTGCTGCCCGCGGTTGGGATAGATGCGGAAGCCGCCTGTCACAAACCACAGGTTGCCCTCGTAGTCGAACACGATGGAAAGCAGGTTTTGATCGATGGTGACCCCGAAGGCGGCCTCAGCTGCTGCCTTCACGTCGATGTCGAGGACTTTCTCGAACACAGGCAGTGGTGTGCCCGTCTCATCGGTGGCACGCAGCATGAGCACGTGGTTGTGGTTTGTGGGGCACACGATGAGGTTGCGCGAGTCAACAAAGGAATACGAGCTCTGAATGACGTAGCCGCCGCCGTCGTGTTGCGTGGGCGAGAAGCAGCCGAGCGTGCCGACCTCTTCGGCGTCATGGTCGCGGATGGCGAGACCGCCCAGGAGGGGCGACACGGGGTTGTCGAAATTGTCGAAGAAAATGGCCGGCGAAGCGTTGGGGTTGGTGGTCTCAAATGCGACGTTAACCTCAGGGAAGATGCCCATAGGCAGCACCGCGTCGGTCGAGTCGGTATTGCAGCAGTCGTGGTGGATGTTGGACTCGCTCGTTCCCATGAACGGGTTCGGCACCACGGCCTTGGGATTGAGCGGTTTAGGTGGCATGGCCGTTTGATTTGAGGTTGGGGCGGCTTCATCGGCACTTGCCAGGCACGGTATGGCCGAAGTCAGGCCGCAGCCTACAGCAGCGAGAGCCCCAGCGTTAAGAAAGGTTCGGCGAGTCGTGTTCATGGTGCGTCTCCATTCTTTTGAGTATGGCAACATCCTGCACACGCGAAAAATTATCCCACATGCCACTTGCTGGTACATCAGGCTTTTTTGGTCCCAGATGCGACATTTTTACGTATTGTACTGCGATATTAGCCCCGGTGCGGGGCACGTTCCAGGTGTCGCGGCTTGTCGACAGACATTGGTGTGATCCCCGCGCGCACGCGAGAAGCCACCCAGTTAGGATGGCCGGCCTCACAAACCCAGGTGCCTGCATACCTCAAGTGGGTCGTGGGCCACATGGGAAGGGCTCTCTGCGAGCAGCGAATCTTCGCCGAACATACCCCATGTGACCGCAACGGTGGCGCATCCTGCGGCATTGCCGGCGGCGATATCAAAGGGACTGTCGCCTACATAGACGCATTCTTGTGGCGAGAGGCCCAGACGCTCGCAGCCATATAGCACGGGCGCAGGATCGGGCTTGTGACCCGGGTACTCGTCACTTCCCATGGCGAACTCGAAGTAGCTGCCCAGGCCGCAAACCTGAAGACCTCGACGGGCCAAGTCGCCTCGCTTCGATGTAACGACACCCAGGCGCAAGCCCTCAGGAGCCAGCATGCGAAGCATTTCCTCGACTCCTGGAAACGCGCGCACCAAACCGTCGTGGGCCCGCTGGTTGTAGGAGCGGAAGGCGCTGACCAGATCGGCTTGGAGTCGCGTGTCATCGGTGAAGTCCTTGACCTCCTCAACGAGCGGCATACCGACCTTCGCCATGAGCGTCTTTTCGGGTAGTTCATGTCCCAATACCTGGGAGGTAGCGTGGCGAAAGCTAGCAAGAATAAGCGCGTAGGTGTCGAGCAGCGTGCCGTCGAGGTCGAAGAGGATTCCTTTGGGTGTCACTTTGCGTTCCTTTACATGGGTGATGGTTGGACGGGAGACATAGGGCTCGGCGAATCTCACGGGGGTTAGCAACGCTGACCCGATTTGTCCAAAACGAAGGCCCCCATTTCGTCGATGGCATCTTCTGCCTGCGGGAATACGCCCGTGGCGTTGATGTAGCCGTGGCCCAGGCCGTTGTAGACGACCATCTTGACCTCGACGCCGGCGTCTTTGAGCTTGTGCGCCCAGCCGAAGGCGTCTTTGCGCAAATAATCCAGGGCGCCGACGGAGATGAACGTCGGGGTGTTGGTTGTGACGCCAAAGGAGTAGGGGTTGTTGAGTTGATCGGGATGTGCTATGCCAATCTTCGTGATGTCGAATCGCACCAACGACTGCATTTGCCGAACGACTCCTTTTGAAAGCAGCTTCTGCGTCGGCTCGAACTCAAAGTCGTCGATGCCCTTCTTGTAGTACTTGTCCTCGATGGAAAACAGGTTGAGCGTTGGGTAGAGCAAAAGTTGCCCGCGCACCATCGAGGTGCCTTGCGTTGCATTCGTGCATGCTTGGGCAAGATTGCCACCCGCACTGTCGCCGCAAACGAAGATTTTGTCCCTGTCGATTCCATAGGCCTCGGCGTGTTCGTAGATATGGCAGAGCACGTCGAGGCAGTCGTTATACGAGGTGGGATAGGGGTTTTCGGGCAGCAAACGATAGCCGACGCTCACGACTGTCACGCCGAACTTTGAGGCAAACATCCTCCAGCATTCGTCGTAGGGATCGAGGGTGCCGCCGATAAACGCTCCCCCATGCATGAAATACAGACAGATGTCGCATCTATCGTAGTCGCGCTTGTAGATTCGCGTTGGAATCCTATAGCCGTCGCGTGCGATGACGGAGTCATCTTTCACTGAGACATCTTGAATATGGCAGTTTGCAGACGAGGTCTTACTGAAGGATTTTCTGAAGATGCCCAGAATTGCTGTAGTAACAGGAAGCCGGACAAAATCGAAGGCAAAGCCCGGGATGATGCAGAGTCTCTTTGCCAGACGGCCAATGGGTCCGCCTAGCATACGGGGATCGATACCGAGCTCAGACACGGCATCGGGGGCATGCTTGACCGTGTAGGTGACATCGCCGTCGTGCTCGATATGCGCGGTTGCTTTCAAGCCCTGCAGAAACTCGTCGGTATACCACTTGTGATCCCAGCTCTTTTTCACGGTCTCACCTCCGTCAGCCTCCACATATCTGCCTCGCTGTGACAATGGTACGTCATGCGAGCCGTGCGGAGTGTCGTGACGGTTGGTTATTGGTTCATTGTTGACAGACCGTTTGGAGTGGTTTGGGCGAAAAGAGCGCATTGAAGTTCATGTTGCAAACATATATCTCATCTAAAACCTTACTGTTAGATAATACAAATAGGATTTAGGCTCTCTATAGTTGTACTTAAGAGTTATGACACTTTGCCTTTGCGCATGCTCTATACTCATAAATCTAACTCTTACCTTTAAGGTTATCTATCGAATCACGCTCTACCTGGTAAAACGCAAAAATCAGAAGAAGTGCTGCTGTGCAGCTAAGGCTACTGCGAGGGACATAAGAAACCTCAAGGCCTGCTCATTTTCAACACTATATCTAAACTATAATGCTTTACTTGCAAAGCTAATCGATTGATTGATCGTACATTTAATGTCAACTATAGGTTTTGTCTGTGAGGTACGGCTGTCAAGAATAAGGGGCGCGGAGCCTGTGCCTTGCAGACTCCGCGCCCCTTTGGCTTTCATGATGTTTTGTCTTGCATGGGCCATAATCACCCAGAGTGAAATTTCATACCGCCGAACTCAATGGACTTGTAGGCCCCTTTGGCTCTGTCTTGGCGATGCTCCCAATCCGTTTTAAATGGCTCGAGCCGCCAGGTTGGCTGTGGAGATGGCCTCTGCGATGTTCCACGGTTCGGCACAGTCGCCCACAGCAACACAGTCGATGCCTGCCGCCGTGATGGCGTCAACCAGTTCGGTATTGGGCAGCATGTCGCTGAGATCGACAACGGCGTCAGCCTTCATGGTTGCTTCTACGCCGGCATCGTTGCGTGTGATGGTCACAAAGCCATCTCCCACCTCAACGAGAGTCGCATTGGCATAGATGGTTCCGCCGTTTGCGGTAAACGCATTGCGGATGAACTGCTGCACGTTGCCCGAATGACCCTTCTCGAACAGCTCCATGGGATCGGGAGTCACGATGGTTACGTGCTTGCCCTTCTTCTCCAGGTAAATGGCAGTGTCAACTGCTCGCGCGCTGCTGCCGAGTACCACGACCTCCGGGCCGCACTCAAGGCCGGGCACGGTCTCGAGCGTGGCGCCCATGGTGCCGGCGGTGGGCATCCAGGTTGCCATGGGCTCTATGGCACCGGTTGCCACAACCACGTAGTCGGGTACGGCGGCAACTACATCATCGACGGTTATCTCGGTGCCGGTGACTACCTCCACGCCCGTGACATCGAGCTCACGAGCCAGGTAGGTGGTCAGACGCCCCAGGTTCTCGTGCGGGCCCTTGATGGCCTCGGCTACAGGCAGCGTGCCTCCGAGACTATCGGCCTTCTCGTACAGTGTGACCGCGTGACCACGCTGGGCGGCAACGCGGGCCGCCTCCATGCCGGCGGGGCCGCCACCGATGACCATGACCTTCTTGGGAGTTTCGGCGGGTGCGGGGTCAAAGCCCTCGGGCATGACGGGTCCGTAGGCGCGCCAGTTGGCGGCGTTCACGCGGCAGTGTTCAAAGGGTACGGTGCCCTTATGGTCAACGTCGTAGAAGCAGTGCAGGCAGCGCGTGCACGGAGCAATCTCGTCAATACGACCCTCGCGAAGCTTGTTCACGTACTCGGGATCAACGCACAAGGGACGGTTCATTACGAAGAAGTCGAGCTTGCCCTCCTCAAGAGCCTGCTCAAAGTAGTCGGGCGCTTGAGCGGGATCCATGTACGTGGCGGCGCCCACAGGGATGGAGACGGCGCTCTTAATCTCGGCTGCCATGTCGATGCCCAGGCCACAGCCCGAATGGTTGCCGCGCAGAAGTCCCTGCCAGTGCTTGCTGAAATCATAGCGTCCGCTGTGGGAGTTCATGCCTTCCAAGCCGTTTGCGCAGAAGTACAGGTCGCCGGCGAACTGGGCGATGTGCGTGAAGGCAGGCCCGATGCGTACATGCAGCGAGTCGGCGCCGGCTTCTTCCAGGATCTTGGCGATGGCCTTGGACTCCTCGATTGAAGTGAACTCGCCGTCGTTGCCCAGGTCCTTGTCGTTGCTCTCAATGGCGTTGATGAGTGCCTGCACCACGAAGTCGGGTCCGCATGCCTCCTTGATGGCATGGATGGTCTCGACAGCCCAACGAGTGCGGTTCTCCAGGCTCTGGGGACCGTACTCGTCGTCGCGGTTGTTGCGGGTTCGCGACAGGAACGACTGGCCCATGTTGTTGGCGGCCATGTTGAGCTCAATGGCATCGAAACCGTCGGCCTGCAAGCGCTTTGCCAGGTCGACGACCACCTGCTGCCAAGACTGAATCTCCTCGGTGGAGTAGTTGCCGATGAAGGGCTCGGTGTAATCAAGCGGGCCGATGGGCGCGCCCATGGTGTCAAACTGATAGCCCACGTATGCGCCGTCGGCATGGAGCGCTGCGACGAGCCCCTTCACGTCGTATGCATCGTAGTCCTGCTTGAGGGGGCTTGCCGTCATGTCCCAGAAGTTGGCGAAGTCCTCAATCCAAATCATCTCGACGCCGCCCTTGGCCATGCGCTCGTAATAGGCAAAGTACTCGTCGGGATTGGCGTTGAAGAAGGCAAGCTGGAAAGCGGCCGACTTCACCATACGGTGATGAAGTTCAATGGGGCCGAGTTTCCAGTCTGAGAACAGCTGTGTCTTGGTGAAGTCGGTGATGGAGTTGGTGGTATAAGAGTAGTCCTGCTCGTTGAGAACCTGAGCGGTGTCACTCTGGCCTGCAGGCTCATCCCGTGCGTAAGCGGGGGCAATACTCGGTGCAATGCCCAACCCTGCCGCGCTAACCGCTGCGCCCGCAACAAACCCACGCCTCGAAACGCTTGTTTGCATACCCATGGTGCGCCCCCCTCTCCCTATGTCTCTTGCTGGGTGTCCAACAAATTCCCCGCCTTAAACCCAGCGCATGCGAGTCCCTTTGCTCGCATGTACAAGACATATCAAACCATGCCAAGAAAAGAAGGAAAAGCAGCGTTTATGGCTACGGGCGCAACAAAATAGTTGCGCCTTAATCAAGCGTCATTTTCTCTCGAGCAAATCTGGCGAAATCACAGGCCACGGCAGCAGAGGGCGAGTCTGTATGGAATGAGACTCCCACCTCCCAAGACGGTGCGTCATCACCTACAAGAGGTACATGGACATACGAGCAGGTGCCGAAATCGGTTTGGGCACCCCGTGCCTCGACAAGAACCCCGCCTTGGCCGGAGCGCATCAAACTTGTGGTAAGGGCGGTGTCGGAGTTGCCGAAGGTGAGGCGTGCAGTGGGCACATGCGCTTGGAGGAAGGGGGCGAGCTTGCACTCCACTGAGTTCGATGGGTCAATACCGAAAATGCGCTTGCCAGACAAAGCCGACAAGGGAAGCACAAGGTGTGACGACTCGCTCGTCTCATTTGGCGGAAAAGTACTGAGCTCCTCAGGGGAAAACGCACTGCGGCTGAATACAACCACAAGGCCACCCACAAAGATTGACTCGAAGACCAAGCCATTGTCAGATGCGGACTTCGAAGACGGGTTGGGTGCGGAAGGCTTTTCTGAATCATGGTCAAGCATGCTGAGTGGACCAGCCAGAATAGCGTCTGCCCTGCCTGAGGCCAGCGTCTCACGCACCGCGTTTGGGGGCAATATCTCTGTTGACAGGTGGACTTCCGGTCTTGCAGCCATGTAGTCCTCGAAAAGCCGTACCGGAAGGGTGAGCGCGGCGTTGGCCTCGACGGCAAGACAGATTGAACCAGCCCGGCCACTGGCGAATCGGGTAGATATGTCACGTACATCGTCAAATTCAGACAGTGCCTGACACGCATGTGGGTACACGGCTTTTGCAAGCGAGGTGGGAACGACGCCACGAGCCTTTCTGATAAAGAGCGGGCCGAGTTCTGCCTCAAGGTGCAAAATCGTTTTGCTGAGAGCTTGGCGCGTCACATAATTTGCCCTGGCAGCTTCAGCGAGAGATTGGTGCTCGTACACAGTCTTAAAGGCTCGCAAATCATGGATGTCCACGTTTCCCCCGTTACGCCATCCCCTGCCGTGGTTTCGCACGAACTGAAAGAATTGTACATCGGCGAAAAGAACGCGTCGCTATGCATGTGCAAAGCTATCCGTCGGTGAGAGGCAGAACCTCTCTGCTTGCCATACGGTATGATTCCATGCAGTCACGGTAATCGGTCGCACGCGCGGCATACTGAGAAAGTTGAGGAAGCATGGCTCACGGCATCGCCGCGCTCAGCTCCGAGCGTCATTATATGGGTTCATTCACGAGCGGCGCCTACGCCACCAATCGTGACCTGCGCCCAGACTACGATACACGACCCAGTGAGGAAACCCGCGCTCGCTGGCAGGCAAACGAGCTCGCAAATCGTACGCGCTATTTGCGCGAGCAGGACGTGCTTGGCTTGGTCATTGACTGCCATGAGGCCAAGGAAGAACTTGCCCTCATTGATGCCAAACTCTCTGGCTTGCAGGAGACTGCTGGGCAGAAAGATGCTCTGCAAGGCGATGAAGCAGCGTCTGTTCTTGAGGCTATCACCCTGCTTGAGGCTCGCCATGTCGAGGCACTTGCTGTTCGCCAGGCGCTTTCTTCGCAATTGCGCAGCTTGGGGATTTCCCCCAAGGAAGAAACTGAAATTTGGCGCGAGATTACCCGCCGAGAAGCCGAAGAGGCATCGCGCTAGAGACACGTCCTATAAAAACGCCATACGTTTGCGTTTTAACGAGCGCCAGGCACAAATGAAGAACACCATCCTTTTCATTTGTGCAGCTAGATGACTTGAGCCTGAAGTGGTTTGAAGACACTGGGGATGTAAAACGCAAACGTATGGCCATTTCACGCATATAGCCCTCCTGAATGGCCTTTCTTGCCCGCATAATGTGCGGTGGGTTTGGAGGATCGCCCAGGGCCTCGCGCTTCCTTTTGTTGGGCATTGCTTCAAGCAGACGACTGAATGGCTTCGGCTCCTCGTCTTCCCCATCATTTGGCTTTCATTGTGAATCATGTCAGCCTGCATCATGTCTAAACAGACTTTTCCCCAGCCAATCATATAGTGACATTTATATGTCATTGAGACGGTTGGTAGATATAAGGAGCTTTACCATGAACGATGCATCCAAGACTCTTGCGCAGATGAAGAAGGCCAACAAGCTCGTGCAGCTTGCTTTCCGTAAGAACGGCCCCAAGAGCTTCAAGCGCGGCCAGGGCCTGCTGCTCAACGCCCTGCGCAACAACGACGGTGCCCTGACCCGCGACGACCTCATCTGGATCATGGGCTGCGACCGCTGCGAGCTCAAGGGTGTCGTGAAGAAGGCCGTGCGCAACGGTTACGTCACTTTTGAGAACGATGAGCAGCACGGCTACTCCGTGAAGCTCACCGACCTGGGCCGCCAGCTCGCCGAGAAGCGCGTCGCCGCCAACGACCGCACGGCCGAGGAGATTGTCTCCTGCCTGAACGCCGAGGAGATTGCTCAGCTCAACGCCATCACCGAGAAGCTCATCCTCGGCTGCAAGGCCCAGGGCGTCTGCGGCAAGAAGAAGGGCTACAAGTACAATCGCGAGACCACCAGCTGCTAAGCAACAAGCCAGGCAGTTTTCTAGCGCGACTTTTTGGCGCGATATCGCCGCAAAAACGGGGGTTCTCCAGCCGCAATGACGAGCGCCCGGATGCCAGCAGGTGTCCGGGCGCTCTTTTTTGTAGATGTAGATCTCGTCCAAGAGGACAAAATGCCTGGTGGTTAGCACGGCAATAATCGACAACCGCCTTTTGCCAATCTCGCATTCAGCAAACCGATGAAATGCGCGGCTGGAGAACCCCATTTTTGCGAAAAGAATTCGCATGGAGCGGCTGCCAATCGAAAACCCTCGCACAGGTAGCTCGCCAATCGAAAACCCTTGTGTGAAAGCATCCGATTGTCTTTTAAACGTGCATTGCGTTCCAAGACCGCAATTTTCTACCTGCCTGGGATGATGACGGCGCCATCAAACAATGTCAACGCGCTCGAGTCTGGGACACTCTGCGGGGACGGCGCCTTGCAGCCATGCGTGGGAAAAACCACGCGGCAGGATAAGGGGCATGCGAGGATGTATGGGCAGGATATCGGGGCTGGCTGGAACGGTCACGACGGAGAATCGATCGCCTTCGCATACGCCTGCCATCAAGAACACGGGCATCCCAGCAACATGGAACAGCACGTCACCTTGTGGGGACGGCTCCCAAATCCCACGTGTTGGCACCAGGCAGCGCCGTGCGCGTGACCAGAATCCCCGCCCCTGTTTTTCCTGCTCGAAGAGCTTTTCACTGCGGGCGTTAAAGACGGGTTTGTTTCCGGTGGGTGGTGGAAAACCCCACAACAGAGTGCGGCACTCCATGCCGCCCGCACCGCCAACAATAACCGGCGCGGCGCCATTGGGCCAAACGGGTTCGACGGTCTCTCCTTTGGGAAAACCAGCTCGGCGGCCGTTATTCCACGATGTCAGGGCGGCGACAACCTCTGCCTGCGTCAACGGTTGGAACTCATGCATGTGCGTCGCCCCCTGCCTACTACCTGTCTGGTCGGCGACTATGATAGCGCACAGACACATGCCCAAACCCGCGCCGAGAGGACCATCCCATGCATCTCGTTCAAGCCAAAACGATCCTCTCGGCAAACAACGGTGTCAACATCTATCGTGGGTGCACCCACGGCTGCATCTACTGTGATAGCCGCAGCGATTGCTACAACATGAACCACGACTTCGAAGACATCGAGGTCAAGGCGAACGCGCCGCAGCTTCTCGATCGGGCGCTCGCTTCCAAACGCAAGAAATGCATGGTAGGAACCGGGGCAATGAGTGACCCCTATAACCCACTTGAGCTCGAGCTTCGTTTATGGCGGCAGTGCCTGGAGATTATCGACCGACGCCGCTTCGGCGCCACGTTTCTTACCAAGTCGGATCGCTTTCTGCGTGACATTGATCTTCTGGTTTCTATTAACGACAAAAGCAGGGCTGTGGTGCAGATGACTCTGACCACGGCTGACGAGAATCTGTGTCGCATCGTGGAACCGAACGTCTCGACAACCGCTGAGCGGTATCGCTCTTTAAAGACTCTCCAGGAGACTGGCATTCCCAACGTTGTATGGTTGTGTCCACTCCTCCCCTACATCAATGACACGCCGGAAAACCTGCGGGCCATCCTCGACATGTGCTTCGATGTGGGCACAAAGGGCATCATTATGTTCGACGCAGGCCTTACCCTGCGCGATGGCAACCGCGCTTATTTCTACCAAGCGCTTGATCGCCATTTCCCCGGCCTTCGCGAGGTGTATGAGCGTGAGTATGGCCTTTCGTATGCCATCAGAAGTCCTCGTGCCGCGCAGCTCATGGCGATGTTTCGCGAGGAGTGCGAGCGCCGCGGCGTTCTTCATACGCCCAATGAGGTCTTCTCCTACTTGCGCGAATATCCTCAGCCATATGAGCAGCTCAGTTTGTTCTAGGCGGTCCCGGGCGCGACGGTGCAAACGATCGGGAAGGCTGAGCCAGTTGAGAGCGTGGTTCAACTGGCAATGACGTCTAGACGATAATTATGTATGGTCGGCCTTGTCGGACGCGCGTTCTGCCTGCGCTGTTGCAATGGCGAAATGCCGTACGTCTCCATTCATGCCAGCCCCGGCTTGCGATGCAATCTCGCAAACCGGGGCTGATTTCAAGCGTGCTCTATGCAAATCAAACCAACTCAGGCGCATCGCCTAAGGTCATGCGGCAGACTTACTTGCCGATGTATTCCTTGGCGGCTTCCTCAGCCATGCGGCCGGAGTTGATGGCCCAGGAAGCGCAGGAACCAGCGGCGATGCCGGCATCGTAAGCGTCGCCATAGAATCCGCCGGCATCCATGCCGCCCATGTACAGGCCGGGAATGACCTGACGGTCATCGTTGACGGCCTCGCACTTCGTGGTGACCTTGATGCCGCCCACGGTGCAGAAGTAGCCGTTCTGGACCTCGAAGAGGTAGTACGGGCCCTCCTCGTCCTTCAGCGGGATCATGAACTCGTCGGCCTTGTCGAACTGCGTGTCCTTACCAGCCTCGCACATGGTGTTGTACTTCTCGACGGTGGCAGCGAGCTTGTCGGCATCGAGGCCAGCAGCGTTAGCCAGGTCAGCGACGGTGTCGGCAACCCAGATGTGCTCGTTGCCCTCGTCGATGAGCTCCTGAAGGTCTGCCTTGAGGGTCGTCAGCGGCACCCCGGTCTCGCAGTAGACGCCGACCTGCAGCTGCACGCCCTCAGCCTCGTACTGGTCGATGAACTTCTGGGTGAGCATGGTGTAGACGGTCTTCTGGCTCTTGTGGGCCATGCCGGCAAACGGGAAGTTGCGGTGGAACATGTCCTCGGCCACGAAACGCTCGCAGGCCTCGTTGATCCACAGGACGGGCTGCAACGACGTGGCGGCCTGGACAGGCGTGCCGTAGGTCGTGCCATAGAGAATGGGGCCGTACCAGGCAGCGGTACCAGGGGCGGGAGCCATGATGGCGCCGGCATGACGGGCCATGCGGATGCCGTCGCCCTCGCGGCCGCTCGTGGTGCCAGCGGCGCAGATCTTGGCGGGGTCGACCTCGCAGAGCTGCTTCATCATGTTGTCGTTGTTGGCATAGCCGCCGGTGCCGATGATGACAGCCTTGGCGTTGAACTGGATGACCTTGCCGTCCGCGTCAACAGCGAGAACGCCGGTCACAGCGCCGGACTCGTCGACGATGAGCTGCTTGGCGGGGGTCTCAAAGCGAATATCGAGGCCAATCTCCTCGGCATGGGCGATGAAGCTCACCATGAACTGGGCGCCCAGGCCCTTGGAGCGCTCGCCGGCGTAGAGGTGCCAGGTGGGGTCGGACTCGCCCAGGGCAACAACCTCCTGGAAGCCAACGCCCTCCTTCTCGAGCCAGTCGATGGTCTCAGCGGTCTTGTTGAAGAAGGCGCGGTAAAGCTCGGGATCGGGCACGTAGTGGTGATAGGTCATGAGACGGCCGATGATCTCCTCGACGTCGATCTCGTAGCCGGCCTCCTTCTGCCAGTGCGAACCCACGGCGAACATGCCCTCCGAGCCGGGGAAGGTACCGCCGGCAAGGGCCTTCTTCTCGAGGACGACGACGTCGAGGCCATCCTCGAAAGCCTGGATGCCAGCGGCAAGACCGGTGCCGCCCGCGCCGACAACGATGATCTCGTGCTCCTCGACCTCGGCAGGCTCGCCGACCTCTTCGACAACGTTGGTGTAGTCGATGATCGTGGGCTCCTTGCCGTCAGCGGCAGGGTCGACGTAGCCGGTGCCGGAGTAATCGGCAGCAGCGGCCTCGTCGGCAAGCGCGGTGGTGGCACCGGCAGCGAGTGCGGCGGCCGCGGTGGCGGCACCTGCGGCCTGAACAAAGTTGCGGCGAGTGAGTTCCATCATGTACCCCTTTCACATAGGGACGTGTGTCGGGCATGGCCCGAATGCCATGCACCATTTCTTTGCGCTAGGGCAACGCTGCACAATTAGGCCCGCCCCGCCCGCCGGAGGGTCGGACGGAGCGCC
>UQBS01000048.1 GCA_900539345.1 uncultured Coriobacteriaceae bacterium
ACCACAGCGCCACATTGCCCACGATGGCGCACGCGGCGGCGATCTTGCCCATGCGGGCCTCGTCGAAGATGCGCCCGCGCGTGATGCCTGCCGTCGCGACGCCGGCCACAAGTGCGGTCGAGGCCGCGGCCACGAGCCAGATGAACTCAAGGTTGTACGGCACGAACGACCCGATGGCCATGCCGCAGCCGTACAAGGCTATGTAGTTCCAAGCCAAAAAGAACGCGAACCCGATGTTGCGCCGACACAGCATCTTAAGGCCGCGAATGGTCTCTCCCATGATGCCCCCTACACTCGTTGTATCTGGTTAAGTATGCCTACCAGGACAAACAAAATGCAATAGTAACAATGTGGTAATGAGTTTGAAATTGATAGTTGGGCCAGGCAAGTTGGGGATTTGGCGATATAGCAACAACGTTTGGATGCGCTTAAGACACACTTTTGAAATAGTGCATCGAGGTGGGCAACGGCGTGGGCGCACATGCTCCGCAACGTACCGAGGCGACCTCGCGCGGGGAAGCGCAGGCGCCGCGGAGACCCACATATATGTAAGGGACAGTCAAGGAGGAGGAACATGGATCCGATCTGCATGGACCGAAGGACATTCACTGCCGGCATGGCAGCCGCAGGTCTGCTCACGGTTGCGGGCACCGGCCTTTTGGGCAACGCCCCCGCGGCTCTCGCCGACGAGGCGGAGTTTCCGGCACCTACCAAGGGCCAGCCCGTCGAGGCGAAGGTCGACCCCAAGACCGGCGATCTCGCCGTCAACGATGACGTCATCGTGCGCTACAGCACGTGCCTGGGATGCTACTGCGACTGCGGCAACCGCGTGAAGATCGACCGCGAGACCGGCCGCGTGCTGTCGGTGGGCGGCAACCCCTATCACGTGAACAGCGCCTACCCGTGCCTGCCTTTCGAGGCTTCGCTGGACGACGCGTATCGTGCCCAGAGCTTTGCCAACGGTTACGGCAACACCACGCACGGTACCGTGTGCGCCCGCGGCCAGGGAACCTGGGTCATGTACAGCCAGCCCGACCGCATCACCACGCCCCTCAAGCGCGCCGGCAAGCGCGGCGAGAACAAGTGGACGGCCATCTCCTGGGATCAGCTCATCACCGAGGTCACCGAGGGCGGCAAGCTCTTCGCCGACCTGGGCGAGGACCGCGAGATCGAGGGCTTCAAGGCCGTTCATGACAACACCACCCTCATCGACCCCGAGCGCCCCGACCTGGGCACCGTCTCCAACCAGCTCGTGCTCATGGGCGGCCGCTCCGACGGCCGTTACGGCACCTCGGGCCGCTTCGTGAAGGGCTTCGGCACCGTGAACCAGGTCGGCCACGGCTCCACCTGCGGCTGCGCCCAGTGGGCCAAGCCCCTCACCGAGAAGCGCTCCGTCGGCGCCATCTCCGACGTCGACTTCTGCGAGTACATCCTGTGGATGGGCGAGTTCCCCGGCGCCACGGGCAACAGCTTCCAGGGCATCGCGAAGCGCTCCGCCAAGCGTCTGCGTGACGGCGAGTGCAAGATGGACGTCCTGGACCCCGTGCTTGGCAACGGTAACGTCACGCCCACCATGCCCGGCATCAACTGGGTGCCCATCAAGGCTTCCACCAACCCCGCCTTCTCCTGCGCCGCTGTGCAGTGGATCGTGGACAACGAGGCCTACAACGAGGAGTACCTGCGCTACCCCAACTTCCAGGCTGCATGGGACGCCGGCTACGGTTCCTTCTCCAATGCCACGCTGCTCGTCGTGGTCGACGAGGCCGACGAGAACTACCGCAAGTTCCTGCGTCCCGAGCAGGCCGGCCTTGAGACCCCCGTGCTCGAGGAGGGCGCTGCCGATCCTGACTTCCGCGTCTGCATCGACTCCGCCAGCGGCGAGCCTGTCGTGAACACCACCTGCACCCAGGCCGACCTCGACTTCGATGGCGAGGTCAACGGCGTGCACGTGCGCACCGCTTGGTCGCTCATGCTCGAGAGCATCTATGAGAAGACCCCCGAGGAGTACTCCGAGATCTGCGGCGTGAGCGTCGAGGAGATCAACCGCATCGCCAAGGAGTTCACCTCCCACGGCACCAAGTCCTCTGCCCGCCTCATGGGCGGCTCGGGCACCCAGAACGGCCTCGAGACCGCTTTCGCCTACCGTATCCTCAACGCCCTCGTGGGTTCCTGCGAGATGGTCGGCGGCGCTGCTCCCACCAACATGGGCGCAGGCGCTGACGGCAACGGCGCTCGCTACAAGCTGTCGACCTCCATGGTCGAGGGCATCCCCGAGAACAAGGCAACGTCGCTGTCCCGTACGAACAAGGCCTGGGAAGACACCGACGAGTACAAGAACCGCGTGGCTGCCGGCGAGGAGAACCCCCAGCCCAAGCTGCCGTACTACGCTACCAGCGGCAATGCCGACAACCAGATGCTCTGGTCGATCATCAACCAGTATCCCTACCAGTGCAAGATCATGCTCATCTTCATGAAGAGCACCCTGACCATGGCCCCCGGCGCCCTGCGCGACTCCGTGGTCGAGCGCCTGAAGGACCCCGACATCATCCCGCTCGTCATCTCCTGCGACGTCGTGATGGGCGAGGACACCCAGTACGCCGACTACATCGTGCCTGACACGAACCCCTACGAGAGCTGGGGCGTGCTGGACATGGAGGGTTGGGCAGGCTACGGCGACGCGGTGCGCTGGCCCGTCAAGCAGGCTGAGTCCATGCTGCTCGACGACGGCCGCAACGCCTCCTGGGAGGCCTTCATCGCCGACGTGTCCAAGGCCTGCGGCGTCCCCGGCTTCGGTGACAACGCGCTGTTCGACGTCGACGGCAACGCTTATCCCTACAACGAGGCCTGTGACTTCTACGTGAAGGCCCTCGCCAACCTCGCCTACGACGGCGAGCCTGTTGAGGACATCACCGAGGAAGAGATGCACCTCCAGGGCCTCGACAACCTCCCCGAGAAGTGGAAGGCCTCCGTCAAGGAGGAGGAGTGGCCCAAGGTCCTCAAGGTCATGTCGCGCGGCAGCCGCTTCCACCCGATCGAGGAGTGCCTGGGCGACGGCAAGCGCAACGCCTACGCCGGCAAGCCCTTCGAGTGCTTCATCTGGGGCGAGAAGAAGGCCACGCACAAGAACCCCTACTCGGGCGAGTACCCCAGCGGCACGCTGCACTACACGCCGCAGTCCCTGGCCGACGGCACCCCGCTCGACGAGGCCTTCGACGCCGCAGAGTTCCCCTTCGGCGCCACGACCTACAAGCCTCGCTTCCGCTCCATCTCGATGCAGGCCAACAACCCGGTGCTGCGCGACATCTGCGCTACCAACTACATCGAGATGAACGCTGACGATGCCGCTGAGCTGGGCATCTCCGACGGCGAGCAGGTGCGCGTGACCAACCCCACGGGCGACGTCATGCTCGGTGCCGCCATGGTGCGCGCCGGTGTTGCCCGCGGCAACATCGCCGTTGCCACCGGTTACGGCCACACCGCTTGGGGCGCCCAGGACATGGACGTGGACGGCACGGTGACGCCGGGCGACGCTGGTGCGGCCGCCGGTATCCACCTGGAGGTCATGCTCGACCCCACCGTGGGCGACGACGTGATCTACGCGCTGTCCGACAACGACGCCGGCACGCCTGCCCGTACCGGCAACATGTACAAGATCGAGAAGGCCTAAGGAGGGCATCGTGAGCGATATGCGACTGGGTATGCTCATCGACCTGGCGAAGTGCATCGGCTGCAACGCCTGCGTCGTGGCATGCCGCCTGGAGAACGAGACGCCGCTGACCAAGTTCAACACGTGGATCGAGAGCTGGGACGTTGAGGATGGCAACGGCTATGTGCGCCGCTCCAACGTGCCCAAGCAGTGCAACCACTGCGACAACCCCGCCTGCGTGGAGGCCTGCCCCACCGGTGCGAGCTACGTCGCCGAGGACGGCACCGTGCAGATCGACGACGAGAAGTGCGTCGGCTGCGACGCCTGCGTGGCCGCCTGCCCCTACGAGGCCCGTTACCATGTGGACGATGAGAACATCGTGCGCAAGTGCACGTTCTGCCACCACCGCACCCAGCTTGGCATGCTGCCTGCTTGCGTGGGTGCCTGCGTGGCTGGTGCCCGTATGTTCGGCGACCTCAGCGACCCCGACAGCGACATCAGCAAGGCCATCGCTGCCGCCGGCGAGACCGACGTGCTGCTGCCCGAGGAGGGCCTGGGTCCGGAGATTCACTACATCGGTCTCAACAGCGCCCTTGCCATGAAGCGCGCTTCCAACGTGCAGCAGGGTGGCAACGTCAAGACGCCTTACGAGGCGTAGACAGCGCGCCTGCGCCGGGCGGCGTGCGCTGTGGGCGCCGCCCAGCGCTTTGGCGCGAGGCGCGTGAGGTAGGAACCAGATGCGGATGCCGTTGACGCTGTAGGTGTGCGGTACGCGTGGGCGCCGTTTGGTTGTGATGCGCCCGGTGATGCTGTCGCATGTGGGCGCCGTGAGATAAAGCACCTGGTGCGCGCCTCGTTTGATGCGCGCGGATGTAAGAAGGGTGGCCGTGCCACGTGCGCGGCCACCCGTTTGTATGCAAGTGCCGGGCCCGAGCCGGGCTGTGGGAAGAAGGGGAACTCATGGGTCAGCAAACGGACATGGAGCTGGAGCAGCGCGCTCTGGACGCACGCGGCCGCGCCGTCACGTTCGACGTGTGCGCGTCTGCGTTTTTGAACGAGCCGAGCGAGCAAGTGCTTGCCGACGTGGCGCTTGTTGGCCAGGCGCTTGGCGCCGAGTTCGAAGGCCTGCCGGGAGAAGTGTCTTCCGAGGAGCTCGCCGAGCTGCGCCGTTGCTTCAACGACGTGCTCTTTGTTGCCGTGAGCCCGCGCTTTGTGCCGCTGCAGGAGAGCTGCCTGGTGGGAAGCGGCGTCGGCTCCGACGGCAAGATGCACTACGGCAGCGTGCAGAGCTCAAGGTCCGATCATGTGCAGCGCTGCTACAAGGCCGCCGGCTTCGATATGACGGCGGTGCCTGCCTGCCCGGTGGTCAAGGGTACCCTGCGTTGCGACTCGCTCGCCTGTGAGCTGGCATTTCTTGCCTACCTGGCAAACGGCGAGTCCCTTGCTTGGCAGAAGGGCGCGGCCGAGGAGGCCCTGCACTGGAACCGCCTAGCCGCTGAGTTCGCGCATGACCATGCCCGCGTGTGGTTCGCCACGGCACGCGACCGCATGGCAACCGTGGGCGCCGCGTTCTATGCACATGTGTGCGACCTGGCCATTCGCGCCATCGAGGTGCCGCAGGACTAGGGACTGTGACCGGCGCTGTCCCTGCATGTTTGTATCCCCGAGAGCGATTTGCTGCGTCCCGGTAACGAGGACGCCGAGTTGTGACCGGCCCTGTTCCTGCACGTCTGTTTCCTGGTGTTGTCCTATACTGTCGCCATTGTTTTACATAAGACACTTGCGAGGCCTCTGGGCCCCGCGCTGGCACAGGAGAGGACACCATGAGCAACCAGAGCATCGACACCGTATGTGTCCAGGGTGGGTACACCCCCGGCAACGGCGAGCCGCGCCAGATTCCAATCGTGCAGTCCACCACGTTCAAGTACGACACGAGCGAGGATATGGGCAAGCTCTTTGACCTCGAGGCATCGGGCTACTTCTACACGCGCCTGCAGAACCCCACGAACGACTACGTTGCCGCAAAGATTGCCCAGCTCGAGGGCGGTACGGCCGCCATGCTGACCTCTTCGGGCCAGGCGGCGAACTTCTTTGCGCTGTTCAACATCTGCGAGGCCGGCAGCCACATTGTGGCCTCCTCCTCCATCTACGGCGGCACGTTCAACCTCATAAGCGTGACCATGGCGAAGATGGGCATCGAGGCCACGTTCGTTTCGCCCGACTGCACGCCCGCCGAGCTCGACGCGGCCTTCCAGGACAATACGCGCGCCGTCTTCGGCGAGACCATCGCCAACCCGGCGCTCACGGTGCTTGACATCGAGAAGTTCGCCAATGCCGCGCATGCCCACGGCGTGCCGCTTATCGTGGACAACACGTTCCCCACGCCGGTCAACTGCCGTCCCATCGAGTGGGGCGCTGACATCGTGACGCACTCCACCACCAAGTACATGGACGGCCACGGCGCAGCTGTGGGCGGCGCCATCGTCGACTCGGGCAAGTTCGACTGGATGGCCCATGCCGACAAGTTCCCCGGTCTCACCACGCCTGACGAGAGCTATCACGGCATCACCTACGCCGAGAAGTTCGGCAAGGAGGGGGCCTTCATCACCAAGGCGACCTCGCAGCTCATGCGCGATCTGGGCTCCATCCAGGCGCCGCAGAACGCCTTCTTGCTCAACCTCGGCCTTGAGAGCCTGCACGTGCGCATGGCGCGCCACGTGGAGAACGGCCAGGCAGTGGCCGAGTTCCTGCAGGACAAGCCCCAGGTGAAGAGCGTGAGCTACCCGGGCCTGCCGAGCGACCCCTACTATGCGATTGCCCAGAAGTACCTGCCTCACGGCGGTTGCGGCGTCGTGTCGTTCGAGCTCAAGGGCGGCCGTGTTGCTGCCGAGACCTTCCTCAAGAACCTCAAGCTCGCCGCCATCGAGACGCATGTGGCCGACGCGCGCACCTGCTGCCTCAACCCGGCGACTTCCACGCACCGCCAGATGACCGAGGAGCAGCTCGAGGCCGCCGGCGTGCCTGCGGGCCTCGTGCGCATCTCGTGCGGCCTGGAGGCCAAGGAGGACCTCATCGCCGACATCGCTCAGGCCCTCGAAGCCGTGCCCGAGGCGTAAGGACGAGCTGCGGAAAGAGGGGCTTGCTAGGCTGGGGGTCAAGGACCTATTACCGATAGCGCCCAGATGCCTGAAGTCGTGCTTGAGGCATAAGGCGAGCTATGGAAAGTGGCGTGTGCATGCCTAGAGGCCAAGAGCCCGTCGCCGGTAGAGCCTGGGTACTTGAAGTCATGCTTGAGGCGCAAGGCTGCGCTATGTCATGCCGTGTTTGCTAGTTTAACTGGTGAAATGAATGACCCCTTCTGTCTTGCGCCAACATGCGGTGCGGGCAGGAGGGGTCTTTGCATGTGCGGATGGGTTGGGGCGGATTGTATTCGGCCTTCTCGCCTGTCTGGGGATTTGTGGCAGACTTTGCTGGGGTTTTGCTTGGTGAATTGCGCGGCCGCCGAAGGGGCGTACTCTTTGCTGAAATGGCGCGCGGTTTGTTTGGCGTGCGCATGGCAAAGGTGAGACGGCGACGGCTCTGTGCGAATGCGGGGCCATGGGGCGGAAGGCAATCGACGGTATGGCGACAGTGCAGGCAGGCAAGGCAACGAACCCGTGGTTTGCCATCGGCGCATTCATCGGGCGCCACATGGCCGCCGCGGCTCCTTTGTGCATGCTTGTCGGCGTGCTGTTTCCCGACCAGTTCTCTTGGATGGCCCCTGCGGTTGAGCTCATGTTCGCCTTCATGACGTTCCAAAGCGCCCTGGCCACCACTTCGCGCGACCTGCTCGCGGTCATCCGCCATCCCTTGTCCCTGCTAGCGGCGCTGTTTGTGCTGTTTATCGTTATGCCCGTGTTGGCGTTGGCTGTGGGCAACCTCGTTGTTCCCGGCAACACCGACGCCATCGCTGGCATGGTCATCGAATTTTGCGTGCCCATGGGCGTAACGGGCCTCATGTGGGTGGACATCTACAACGGCAATCGCTCATTTGGCCTGGCAGTGGTCGTTATTTCCACCGTGCTTGCGCCGCTTACGATGCCCCTTACCATACAGCTGCTCATGGGGGCAACGGTGCATGTGGACCTCGTTGCGATGATGCTCGACCTGCTCATCATGATCGCCCTGCCCGCCGTGGCCGGCATGGCGTGCAACGACCTCAGCCACGGCAAGGCTAACGCTCGCGTCGCTCCTTGGTTGGCGCCTGCATCGAAGATCATGCTCGTGCTCATCCTGGCGACCAATTCCACGCGCATTTCTGGCTCGATGCACCATTTCTCGCCCGAGCTTTTGGTGGTCGCGCTGGCGATGGCGCTGCTCTCCGGGGTGGCGTACGTGCTCGGCTACATTCTCGCGCGGCTCATGCATCGCAACGTGGGCGAGTGCATTACGCTGGGTGTCGCGAGCGGTTCGCGCAACATCACTACGGGCGCGGTGCTTGCCGCAGCCTATTTCCCCAGCGTAACGATGTTCCCCGTGATGATGGGCACGCTGTTCCAGCATGTGCTTGCCGGTGTTTTTGGCTGGGCGGTGCGCAAGCTCGACGCACACAGCACGCCTGCAGCCGTGCCCGAGATTGAGCGTGTCTACCAGGAGCATAACGGAAGGTAGAGGTACGCGGGCGCTGATGGGCGGCTGCTTGCATGCGCGTGGTTTGCGCGTGACCATGCGGGCTTGCGGAACGGTTACATGCGGGTGCGCATGGTTGCACGGGGTCATTGGCCAATGTTTCTGGGCTACGCGCGGCCTGAGTGGGCAATGGTATAGGCGGGCCTCGAGCGGCGTTTGTTGGCTGGTTCCTCCCGCGCTCTCTCGAATTAACATACATCTCACGGGTTGAAATGTATGTTGTTTCAACAAAACCCCAGTTGGCGCATTTTTGAAAATTCTGAAATGTATGTTAATCTCTCCCCATCGATAGGCAATCAGAGCGGGGAGGCCCCTCATGCATCTGGCAGTCAACAAATTGAGCGGATTGCGTGCCTTGCGTCGTGCGCGTGCGGCATATAAAGCGCTGCCTTCCGAGCGCTGCGACCTCTTCGCTCCCAATCCTGACCCACAGGTTCGCTGGACTACCAGGTTGCTGCCGCTCGACGTGCTCGGCCTCGACGCTGCGCCCGATACGGACCACCCCCTCGCCGTTGCCGTTCCCAGTGCCGAAACTCGCCTGCAGGCGCGGTTTGCCACGAGCACGGTGTACTCGCAGAATTTGCCCGCACTGTCGTTTGTCGAGCTTGATGAGGGTATCGCGGCCAGCTGCCCGGAGCTTGCCTTTGTTGAGGCGGCCACGTACATGACGCCCATGGCCCTTGTGCTACTGGGGTATGAGCTTTGCGGCACCTATACCCGCGACGCACGCAATCCCCGCTGTGGCGATGCGACCTTTGGTGTGCGGCCCGCGACGAACGTGGGGCGCATTGGCGATTTCATCGAGTATGCAGGCAGGATTCGCGGCGCTCAAAAGGCCAGGCAGGCCTTGGCTCTCGTGAGGGATAACGCCTGGTCGCCCATGGAGGCCATCGTGGCCGCGCTTGCGTTGCTGCCCATGAGCGAGGGCGGCTACGGTCTAGGCGATGTGGCGCTCAACAGGCGTCAGCTCACCGCGCCCGAGCTTGTGTTGCTGGGCTGCAAGGATTCCCGCGTGCCCGACATCGAGCTTGTGGGGACGCACGTCGGTTTCAACTACGACGGACATGCGCATTTCGCGGTGGGGGAGACGGCCGAGGGACAGCAGGCTGACGTCGATGCGGCCAGTGTTCGCGCGAAGTACCTCGATGACCTGCGTCGCAATCGCGAGCTTGCCGCGATGGGGCGTGTCGTGTTGCCGGTGACCTCGGAGGACCTTTTCCAGCAGGGTGGTCTTGACGCCGTCATGCTCGAGGCGGTTCTCATTGCCGAGGAGCTCGATCACATCGAGGACGGCCGCTTCGACGAGCTCAAGGTGCTTATCAGCATGCCCGTGCTGCAGCGCGAGCGTCAGCGCATCATCTGGTCGGTGCTTCCCTGGGAGCACGGCGATGCCTATGCCCGCCAAATCGCCGACCAGCTTGCCCGCCTCGGACACCCTCGCGAGATCGTCACGACGGTGATGGATATCTAGGCAGGCGATGACTGCGAGAACGGCGCCGCCCGCGAACTGGCAAACTGGCAGTGATAGCCGAGTGAGTGGCTTCACTCGGAAATTAACATACATTTCAGGATTTCTAAAAACCCGCCAACTGGGACTTTGACAATTTAACATACATCTCGACTGGTGAAATGTATGTTAAATGCAAAGCAGAGGGCACTCGATGCGCCTTCCGGCCAGCTTTTCGCTTACGCCCCCGGGCCTTCCGGCCTGCCCGTCCTCCATAATTGCGATTTCGCAACAACCGCCATATGTTATTGACGGTGACGTAGCGTCATGGGGCATCCTTATGTCATGGAGAAGGAGCCATGGGAGAAGGACAGGGAATGGGAGAGACGGCCTCGGCCACGTCGGGCTATATGACGGTGGGAGAGATAGCGCAGCGCGCCGGTGTCACAGTGCGCAGCGTGCAGTATTACGACCAGCAGGGCATCCTCTCGCCGAGTGCGAAGGGGCCTCACAACCAGCGTCTCTATACTTCTGAAGACCTCGATAGGCTCTACTGCGTGCTCTGCCTCAAGTACGCTGGGCTTTCTTTGGGCCAGATTCGCCAGTTCGTGGCGCAGGAGCTGGGCGAAAAGAGCGTCGACGACGTGTTCTCCCAGGCCATTCTCAAAACCGAGCAGGACTTTGCCGAGCTGCTGCACCGCCATGCCGTCCTGAGCGGCATGCGTCAGGCGGCCCTCGACACCAGCCGTGCCAGTGGCGCTCAGCCCGACTGGCAGGCGATGGCTCGCGGCATTGGGGCGGAGGCGCCCCACGACGCCGACGAAGGCCGCCGCTGTGTCATCGCTGCTTGGCACGAGGTTATCGCCGAGGCCGTGGGTCTCATGCGCCGCCGCGAGCCCTTTGACTCCGCACGCAGTGTCGAGCTCGCCCGTAAGGTTGTGGCTCTGCGCAAGGCCGACGAGGGGCGACCGGCCGAGGAACGCTTCTCCTTGCTCGAAGACATGTCCGCCTCATTTGACATCGCGCATGGCGAGGGCTTCGGCGGCATGCGTCGCGAGATGAATGCCTACCTCGACCAGCTTGTCGAGGCCTGCGGGGGCGATGACGCTGCCAAATAACTCAATGCCCTAGCGGAAAGAGCTTGACGGACCAGGTTTCCTGGCTGCGTACCGCCAGATTCTGGCTCGTCTGATTCTGGTCCGCCCCAACCAGCAAGCATTCAAACAACCAACCGCCCTACCAGCTACCGCGCGCCTCGCAGGCACGTGGGAAGGAGTTTGTCATGATCGTGTCCTGGATGACCACCAACAAGTGCAACCTCACCTGCAAGCATTGCTACCAGGACGCGTGCCCCGACGCGTGCGCCAACGAGCTCACGACCGACGAGGCCCGCACGCTTATCGACCAGATTGCCGCTGCCGGTTTCAAGATCATGATCTTCTCGGGCGGCGAGCCGCTCATGCGCCCCGACATTTACGACCTCGTGGCCTATGCGGCAAGCAAGGGCCTGCGTCCGGTGTTTGGCACCAACGGCACGCTCATCACGCCCGAAGTGGCCGGTCGCCTCAAGGAGTGCGGCGCCTGCGCCATGGGCATCAGCCTCGACAGCCTCGATCGCGCCAAGCATGATTCCTTCCGTGGCCTCGAGGGTGCGTGGGACGCCACGGTGGCTGGCATGCGCGCTTGCCGCGAGGTGGGCCTGCCGTTCCAGATTCACACCACGGTGCTCGATTGGAACGAGCACGAGGTGTGCGACATCACCGATTTCGCAGTCGAGCACGGTGCCATCGCGCACTACATCTTCTTCCTCATCCCAGTGGGGCGCGGCAAGTACATCAACGACACGTCGCTCAAAGTCGCGGCCAACGAGCGCCTGCTGCGTCAGATCATGGCCAAGCAGGCCGAGGTTTCCATCGACGTCAAGCCCACGTGTGCTCCGCAGTTCACGCGCGTGGCCGAGCAGCTGGGCGTCAAGACGCGTTTCGAGCGCGGCTGCCTGGCGGGTCTCACGTACTGCATCGTGAGCCCCGAGGGTGTCGTGCGCCCGTGCGCCTATATGACCGAGGAGGCCGGCAACGTGCGTGAGCAGCCCTTCGACGAAATTTGGAAGACGAGCCCGGTGTTCGAGCGCCTGCGCACGCGCGAGTACGGCGGCTCCTGCGGCACGTGCGACTTCCGCGCCGGTTGCGGCGGGTGCCGCGCCCGTGCGGCCTACTACCACGACGGTGATTTCATGGCGCAGGACGACTACTGCGCGCACGGTCGCGAGATCGTGGTGGAGTAGGGAAGGCGGCAAGGTTTTCGCTGCTTCCCGCTGCTTCCCGCTGCGGTTTGCCTGCGGTGCAGCGCTTCTAGCGTGCTGCGCCGGGGCCTGCCTAGGGCGCAGTGCCTCCGTTGCACTCCGCGGCAGTCTTCCCGACGCGTGGCGCTTTCACTGCGTTGCGCCGCAACCCCCTGGCACGCGGTGCTCTCGTTGTAGCCGCCGGGGCCTTCCTAGGGCGCAGCACTTTCTACCTCCGATGCGCAACACCTCTGTTGCGCTTTGCCACGGCCTCTCTGACATGCGTTCTTAGTTGTACTTCGCCGCAAACCTTCCCCCTGGTGCTCGGCGCATCTGTTGTATTCCGCTGTGGCTCCCCCTGGCGCACGGCGCTTTAATCGCTATTGAAAGGATGCCCCCATGAACCGTGTTTCCCTCTATCGCAACGCCGACTCTGCACGCAGCCTGTCCCGCCGCGAGGCATGCGCCCTGGGCGGTGTCGCCCTCGTGTTTGCTGGCCTTGGTATTGCTGCTCCTGCCTGGGCTGATGGCGCGTCTGATGCCGCCAAGCCCGCCGATGCCGCTTCCGGTCGTCCTGCGAGCACCGATGCCGCCTCGACCGGCGAGGTGGCCGAGCATGTGGCGGTTCCCGAGGGTGCCGACGATGTGCCTACCGAGGCTGCCGAGGTCGCCTTCCCCGTCACGCTGACTGACGACGCGGGCCGCGAGGTCACGGTGTCCTCGCTCGAGCGCGTCGTGGTGTGCATGGGTAGCTTCGCCAAGACCTGGCAGCTTGCCGGTGGCTCGCTTGTGGGTACGACGGCAGACGCCCTGGCCGATTACGAGCTCGAGGGTGCCGAGAACATCGCATCTGTGGGCGACTTCACAGCGCCCAACCTTGAGCAGCTCCTTGCGCTTGACCCCACGCTCGTCATTATGAGCGCCGCTTCCGCCGGCCGCGGTGGTCAGTCGAGCCAGGCGGACCTGGTAGAGCCCCTTGAGTCGGCCGGCGTTCCCGTGCTCACCTTCAAGGTCACCCTCTTCGGCGATTATCTGCGCATGCTCCGCGCTTGCTGCGATCTCTCTGGTCGCTACGACCTGTACCACGAGAACGGTCTTGCCACGCGCGATCGTATCGACGAAGTGCTCGCTGCTGCCGCTCAGGCCCGCAGTGAATCGGGCGAGGAGGCGCCTACCTGCCTCATCATGACGACGTACTCCGGCGGCACGCGCGTGCTCAACTCGTCTACGCAGTCTGGTGCTGCCGCCGCTGATCTGGGCGCCGTGAACCTTGCCGACCAGAACCCGAGCCTGCTCAAAGACTATTCGCTGGAGAGTGTGGTGGCGCTCGATCCGAAGTTCATCTTCGTCATGGCCATGGGCAACGACCCCGAGTCTGCCGAGCGCGCTCTCAAGGAGCAGACCGAGGACAACCCCGCATGGGCCGGACTTACGGCGGTGAGCGAGGGCCGATTCATCACGCTCGATCCTGAGCTTTTCCAGTACAAGCCGCTTGAGGCGTGGGACGAAATGTACCGCACGATGGCGAAGAACCTCTACGGCGACGATGTCTGCGCGTAAGGAGGGGCAGCTCACGGGCGTGGCTGCGGCGAGCGCTGAAGGCGGGACTTCGGCGGCAGGCGAGGGACTGGGCGCGGGCGCCCCCGCCTGTTCGCCTGCGGCACCCGCGAGCTCGTATCGTGCGCACGCCTCCGAGCGTCGGGGCCGCATCGTGCTTGTCGTCTCAGCCGTGCTCTGCCTTGTCGCCGCGCTTGCCGCGGTCATGCTCGGGTCGACGAACGTCTCGTTGGCCGATGTGCTCGCCGTTTTGGCGGGCGGGCAGACGTCCACCCCCGCGGCTGCCAATATCGTGGAGCATGTGCGCCTGCCGCGTATGCTTGCGGGCGTGTTGGCCGGCGCCGCCCTGGCGGTTTCGGGCTGCATCACGCAGACGGTGCTCAACAACCCTTTGGCCAGCCCAAACGTGCTTGGCATCAACTCCGGCGCGGGTCTTGCGGTGCTCTTGGCGAGCGCTCTTTTGCCCAATGTCGCCGCAGCCTTGCCGGCGGCCGCGTTTGGCGGCGCGCTGCTTACGGCGCTCCTCGTGTTTGCGGTGGCCTCTGTCGCCGACGGATCGCGCATGACCATCGTGCTCGTGGGCATGGCGGCCACAGCGGTGTTCGGCGCGGGCATGAACACCGTGCTCATCGTGAACCCGGACGCTTACGTGGGCGCGAGCACGTTTCTTGTGGGCGGCTTGGCGGGTGTGCGCATGGTGGACCTCGTGTGGCCGGCGGTGTGCATTGTCGTGGGCCTCGTTGTTGCCCTGCTTGGTTCGCGCGCGCTCAACGTCATGCTCACGGGAGACGCTGTGGCGCAGGGTGTGGGCATGAACGTGCGCGCGGTGCGCCTGGGCATGCTCGCCGTGGCGGCGCTGCTCGCAGGTGCGGCGGTGAGTTTTGCGGGCCTGCTTGGTTTCGTGGGTCTCATCGTGCCGCATGTGGTACGCCTTATAACTGGCAATGACCTGCGGTTTTTGATGCCAGTGAGTATGTTTGGCGGAGCCGCGTTCGTCTGTGCTTGCGACCTTTTGGCGCGCACGCTGTTCGCCCCCTACGAGCTGGCCGTGGGCATCCTCATGGCGTTTGTGGGCGGGCCGTTCTTCGTGTGGCTCGTGGTGCGCGGGAAGGGGAGGGACCTGTGAGCAGCAATGATTCGCTAGCTGTGGAGCTGCGCGGAGTGTCGTTCTCCTATGGCAAGAGGCCCATCCTCGAAGACGTGAATCTGTCCTTGCGTTGCGGTGAGGTCACGGCGATTCTGGGTCCCAACGGCTGCGGCAAGTCCACGACGGTCAAGCTCATAAACCGCCAGCTCACGCCTAGCGCTGGGCAGGTTGTGATCGAGGGCCGCAATGTCGCCGACATGGGGCGCAAAGAGGTCGCCCGCCACGTGGCGGTGCTGGGGCAGGCCGTCGGCGTGGCGAGCATGTGCGCTGAGCAGTTCGTCATGTGCGGGCGCTACCCGCATCGGGCGGCCCTGGCGTCTCCCACGGCGCACGACCACGAGATCGTGCACAACGCCATGTGCCAGGCGGGATGCTTGCAGCATGCTGGGGCCGACATGGCACGCCTGTCGGGAGGCGAGCGGCAGCGCGTGCTTCTGGCAGCGGTGCTCGCCCAAGAGGCGAACGTCGTCGTGATGGACGAGCCCACGACCTACCTCGACCCCACGGCGTGCTTCGAGCTCATGGCCATGGCGCGCGGCCTTGCGCGGGGCGGGGCCGCCGTGGCCATGGTGCTGCACGATATCCCCCTGGCGCTCTCGTTTTGTGACCGGGCGGCGGTGCTTGCCCGGGGTCACGTGCAGGCGTTTGGTTCTGTCGAGGAAGTTGCCGACTCCGGCATTGTCGACCGCGTGTTTGACGTGCGCCTGCAGCGGATGCCGGCCGATGTGGGCGGTCATGCGGGGTATTGTTTGATGCCGAGGGGGTAGAGGGCCGGCTCCTCTTTTCAATTAACATACATTTCAGAATTTTGAAAATCGCGCCAACTGGGGTTTTGCTGAATTAGCATACATTTCGACTGGTGAGATGTATGCTAAATCCGAGCTCCAGTAGAAAAAACCGCCCCGCGGCGCTCACTTGGGCGCCGCGGGGCGGTTGGTTGTTTGGGTGTCGGGAGCGAAGGCGCTAGAAGGCGATCCCCAGAAGGTCGATGACGAAGCCCCAGGCCACGCCGATGAGGTAGAGCACGCCGAGGATGGCGAGGTTCTGCTTGGTGGAGCGGTTGGCGCTGAAGAGCACGAGCAGGCCAATGCCGGCCGAGACGAGAAGGCCCGCCATCGTTGCACCCATGCTGAGCACGCCTGCCAGGTAGAGCTGGGTGATGGCGACGCTGGCGGCACAGTTGGGGATAAGGCCGACCAGGGCACTCACAAAAATCGAGAGTCCGGGCACCGCCGAGATGGCGCCGACTAGGGCGTCTTCACCCGCAAGGCCCAGGATGAGGTTGAGCACGAGCGTGACGAGGAGGACGAAGAACGTGACCTCGGCGGAGCGCACGAGCGTCTCGCGCACCACGCCTGACCAGCCCATATCGGCTCCACAAGCGCAGCCCGGCCCGCAGCTGCCCACAAAGACGGGCGCAGGGGAAGAGGCGGGCTGAGCGGAGGAGTCGGAGTCATCGGAGTTGGAGTTGCCCGTCGCAGCGCTCGCTGTGTACCCGCTCACTTCGGCAGCGGCCTCGCTGGTGTCGGCCGTTTCGAGGGTCTCGCGGGTGCTGTCTTGGGTGCCCGCCGACTCAGCCGCGGCCTTGTCCCCGTTCGTCTCGCCCTCAAGCTGGCCCTTGGCGCCCTCCTCGATTTCCTCGAGCGAGAGGCCTTCTTCCTCGTTTGCCTGGGTGAGCAGGGCCTCGAGGTCGAAGGAATCGCCGTCGAGTGTGGCCGAGCCGTCGGGGTAGATGGCGATGATAGAGCCCGAATCGAGCTGGAAGATCTCGGGCTCGTCGGAGCCCACGAACTCGGCGCCCATGCCCTGGACCTTGATGCCAAGCACGCGAATGGCGAGGTCCACCAAAAAGCCCGTTGCCATGCCGAGAGCGACCTTGAGCAGCACGAGCTGCACCATGAGGCCGGGGTCGGCCTGCTGGGCTATCATCAAGGGCAGCATCTCGTCGGAAGTGGAAAGAAACACGGCGAAGAGCGTGCCGAGCGTGATGACGCGACCGGCGTAGAGCATGGCCGCCGCGGCCGAGAAGCCGCACTGGGGCACCGCGCCGAGCATGGCACCGATGGCAGGGCCGGAGGCGCCGGCGCGGGCGACGACCTCGCGGGTCTTGGCGCCTGCCTTGTATTCAAGTGCCACGAGGGCGAAATAGGTCACGAGCAGAAACGGCACGAGGCGCAGCGTGTCGAGCGCGGCGTCGAGAAGACAATCCAAGAACAGGTCCAAAACGGGGCATCCAATCAGTGTGTTGCGAAATGTCGCCATCCAAGGTAAGCCGTGTATACCTCTTGCAAGGCCATCACGTCCCAATTGACCCAAAATATACATGTGAACGCCTGTTTGAGCTGGTAGATGTGCATATCAACATATGAGCAAGCAAACAGATGACACCCAGAATCCTGCTCCCCATAGGCCCCATGCATGCGTATACTTGACGCGTTGCTATTTTTACCGCCTCCTCACGAGAAACGGGTTCGCCATGATTTTTGTCATCCTCATTTTCTTGGGCATCGTCATTGCCGCTGTGGTGCTGCGCCGCGCCGGCGTGGGGATGGGCGACTCCGACGCGCAGATCGATTCTGTGTACGAGCTGCTCGAAGACGAGGCAAAGCCGTCCTCCCGAGGCAAGCTCGTGGCAAAGATGAAGTGGCTCACGAGCATCCCTATGCCCGACAAGACGGAAGGGTGCTTTGTCATTCTCACCTATGAGGACAAGAAGACGATGAAGTCGTCGATGAACTCGTACCTGCACTGCCTGGTGGGCAAGTCGTCCAAGGATGAGGCCGCCGCCGCTGCGCGTCACTTGAGCGGTGCGGGCAGCCCCACGATTGCACGCGACATTTCGGCCAAGTGTCCCTTTGTGGTGGCACTGCTGGCCTGCGAGGACTACGGCATGGACATCGAAGATTGCGAGCGCGCCCTCAAGCGCGTCTTCAACGACGAACGCCTCGTCAAGACTGCGCCCGCCAAGACCAAGAGAGCGTAGCGATTCATTATGGGAATGCTTGAGCTGCATGTGTTGAGAAGCGGCGACAAAGGGTCGTGCGCCGCCGTGCGTCTGGCGGGTGCCGAAGAATTCGTCTGCGTCGACTGTGGCATCACGGGCACGACGTTTGTCGACGCGTGCGCTCAGACGGGGCTCATCCCGTTCAAGGTTCAAGCGTTCCTTATCACGCACTGCCATTCCAACCAGGTCAAAGGCCTCAAGTCGACGCTCACATGGCTGCAGAAGCGCGGCGTGGCGCCTCAGGTGTACGTCGAACCGGGCGTCCTGGCCGCAAGCCCTGTGCTCCAGGAGCTGCAGGGAATCGCCGATGTATGCGAGTTCCATACCAAGCAGCCCTTCTGGGTGGGTGACATGTGCGTGCGGCCTTTCCGCACCTTCCATAACAACGAGGACAAGGGCAGCTGCTACAACTTCCGTTTTGAGACGCGCGTCTCGGGCGATGAGGCTGGTGAGCAGGCCGACTCCCTTGTGCTGCTCTCCGACGTGGGCGTGTTGAGCCGCGAGGCCCAAGGCGAGTTGCCCCATGCACGCCTGCTTGCCATCGAGGCGAACTACGACACAGGCCTGCTTGACGAGGCGGCCCAGGCCAATCCCCAGGTGCGCTTTGCGGTAGACGTGCGCGGCAATTTCTCGAACGCCCAGGCGGCCTCCACGGTGCAGGCATACGCGTGGCCGGGCCTCAAGGATGTCGTAGCGCTGTACCTGTCGCGCCAGTACAACGCTCCTAGCCGCGCGACCGCGGCCATCGAAGTAGCGCTTGAGCAGGCTGGATGCAAGGCGCACGTCGCCTGCGCTTCGCCTGATGAGGCGCTGAGCGTGCTGCCAGAGAGCGAATCCGCGGGCGATGGCAATGGGACGGCGCCTGAAAAGCCCGCTGTAGAGAGCGCTGCTGTCGAGAAGCCCGCCGTTGAGGGCGGTGTTGCTAATATGACCGCTCCCGAGGCATCTGTCTCCGAGATGCCGGGCCGTAATGCTGCTGTCGAGACGCCCGTTGCCGAGACGCCCGTCACGGTGGCAGCTGGCGCTAGCCCAGTCAAGGCCGGGCCAGTTTCTGGACAGCTCGCTGTAGGGGAAATCATTGTTGAGCCGATTGCTTCGGGCACACCTGCTGGTGATGGGCTCACTGGCAAAGACCCAATTGCAGAGATGACAACCCTTGAGGCGGCCCTTGAAGCAGCGGCGTCTGAGGCGTGCGTTTTTGAAACGCTTGCTCATGAGGTCGGAGTGGAAACGACTGCTTCCGAAAGGTCTTTTGAGTCGTCCGCCCTTGAGGAACCCGCTCCTGAGCAGCCCGCCGTCATGCAACCCGCTCCCGAAGAGCCTGCCGTTGCACAACCCGCCCCCGAGCAGCCTGCACACGAGCCGTCGGCGTCTGAGACCCCCGCACTTTACTCTGCCCCCGAGGACATTCTCCTGCCTGAGCAGGCTCAGGAGATGGGCTATGTCGACTTGCGGGGGCTGCTTGATCTCTGGGTGCAACAGGGCCGCCTGGCGGAGTCCCCTGTCATCTCGGCTGAGGACCTCCTGCGTGTCCTCACTGCGGCCGATATGCTCGACCCGCGCGACATGACACCAACCGAGAAGGGTATTGAGCTGGGCGTTTGGGCCGCCTTCGAGGCTGAGGGCCTTGCTCCCGTCTTTGCTGCCCGCATGGCAGACAAGCTCTGGGAGCACGCGCGAACCCTCTTGTAGCGTGCGCCCTATCCGTCGTAGCGCCAGCTCTTGTCGGTAAGCATACGGGCGAGCGCCAGGCCGATGGGCAGGCAGAAGATGATGATCATTGCGCGCAGGCCCCACGACAGGGCGTCGCCTGCGTCGAGAATGCCCAGGTAGTACATCGCGCGGTACAGGTACAGACCCGGCACCATGATGACGATGGACGGCACAGTGAGGCTGATGCGCGGCAGCGTCATCTTGAGGCCCACGAACGATGCGAGAAGTCCTGCGATCAGCGCGCCGATGAGGGCCGCAGACTCCGGCAGCATGCCGGCAAGGTCGATGAGTTCCAGGCGCGTCGTGTTGGCGACAAGGCCGATGCATGCCGCCGTGAAGGCCATGCGCGGCGTCGAGTTGAACATGATGGAGAAGCCGAACACGCCGACGAAGCTCATGAGGCACCTGAGCAGGCAGGTTGACACAGGGTCGAGGCCCTGCGGCACGAACTCGTTGGGCGTGAAGCCTACAATCATGGCTACAATCCAGCCCGTGATGGTGGCGAGGAACACAATGGTGCCCGCATAGGTGAGCCGCTGCACGCCCGAGGCAAAGCGGAACTTCGCAAAGTCCAGCCCGCTCGTGATGAGCGGGAAACCAGGGATGACGAAGAGCAGGGCTCCGATATATCCCGCCTCGTGTTGGAACGCGTCGGGGATGAAGAGGGACAGCACGCCAAGCGTGCCCAGGTAGAGGAGGCCGGCCAGCGCGACCGACAGTATGTTCGCCCCAAAGTGGTTGAAGTGCTTTCTGCCAAGCGTCACGCGTGTGAAGTTGCCAAATCCCGCTCCGATGAGCGCGCCGGTCATTTCGATGAGGCCGCCGCCGAGCAAAAACACGAAGGCGAAGCATGCAAAGCCCGACGCCAGGCCAAGCTGCCAGGCGCTATAGCGGGGCTTGCGGTGCTCAATCTCGTCGAGCATCTTGTGGATGTCGTTTACGGTAAGCGTGTCGAGGTTGGCCTCAAGTTCGTCTTGGAAGCGCTCCATAATCTGGATGCGCTCGGTGTTGACGCCGGTCTTGGGCAGCGACACGACCTCGGTGAATGACGAGCGGCCGTCCGACACGGTGGAGTCGATGGAGACGAGGCTGACGTCGGCCGTGCATGACACACCCAGCAGCGAACCCACATGCTGCATGGTGGCCTCAACGCGATAGGCCCCGGTTCCGCTTGAGAGCATGAGCTTGCCCGTGCGCGTCACGATGGACGACTTCGCAGTGATGCCGGCCTTGGTTGCCAGGACATCGCCGTGCTCCTCCACCGTGGCATGCCAGTCCATCTTGAGGCGATTGAATATCTCGTGGTGCGAGGAGGGGTCGTTCGTAAGCAGGCGATTGATGATAGTCTCAAGCTCGTTTTCATGCTGGCTTTGAGCCGGTTGAGCCGTCTCCTGCCTGGTCGTCTGCATGGTCGCCGTACCCTGTTGCTCCTCGTTCATTCCTGCTCCCGCTGGTTTTGCGCATGAGTGTATGTGCATCCGAGCTGCTCGCACAGCCCTTCGCTAGCCTTTGATGGTAATCCCGGAGTTGCCAACGACTTCGGCGGTATGCTCCTGCATCCAGGCGAGGGCGTCGCTTCCCAGGCTCGACAGCAGGTAGTCGCCGGCGGCTTCTTCGGCGCTCATGTTGCTCACGAGGCGTACGTAGTCATCGGGCGTGCCGTCTGCCGAGTAGGTCCAGTATTCTACGAGTGGGGTCCAGGCAAGATTATCGATACTGACCGTTCCAGAGGCAGATATCACAATATCGCAACTGAACATGCCCGAAAGCACCGTCTCGGGGTAGTCGGTATAACTGCTTACGAAGTCACCCATGCCGTAGACGCACGGCATGGTACCGCTGCCGTCTGAGCGGGGAACCTGCTCGAAACTTTGGATGACATGGGCATGGCTGCCGATGACCAGGTCGACCCCGGCATCGGCGCAGGTCTGGGCCACTTCACGCTGCCAGTCGTTGGGGACGCTTGTGTATTCCTCGCCGCCGTGCATGTACACCACCACAGCGTCGGCCGCCGCGCGGGCGCGAGCGTAGTCCTGCGCGAATGCGGCGCTGTCCCAGGGTACGGCGTAATAGTTGTTGGGCAGGTCGGCCTGGTCGTAGCCGTTCTGGCCGTAAGAATAGGAGAGGAAGGCGACCTTGGCACCCTTGCGTTCCACCACACGCACCTGCGCACGGTCCTCCTCGTCGGTGTAGCTGCCGATGAAGGCGATGTCCGGGTAGCCCCTCCACAGCTGCTGCATGTGCTCGATAGGGCCCGTCCAGTAGTCGTAGGTGTGGTTGGTGTTGGAGCTCACCACGTCAAATCCTGCATCTACCAGCGCCTGCGCCATGGAGTCGGGCGTGTTGTAGCTGGGGTAGCCGCTCCAGTCCCAGTCGGTGTTTCCGCCCAGGACGGTCTCCTGGTTGACGAAGGCGATGTCAAAGCCGCTCACGATGGGCGCAATCTCGCGGTACAGGGGCGAGAAGTCGTACACGCCGTCGCCCGCTCCGGCGCCGCCCCACATCTCGGCAATCTCCAGGGTGCGCTCGTTGGCGAGGTTGTCGCCCACGGCGCAGAACGTGATGCGGGTGTCCCCCGAGTATGCAGGCGCGTCGCCTGTGCCCGACGCCGCGATGTCGCCGGGAACCGCGGAGGTGACGAGATGGGCGGCATCCGAGCTTGCGTCTTCCGCCCCGCACGCGGTGCAGACAAGGCCCAGCGTTCCCACAGCCGCGGTGGCCAGATACGTCGAGAACGAGCGGCGCGTGAGCCCCTGCTGGCCGCGCGCGCAATCCTGGGTGAGGGACGCACCGCCACCTTGGAGCTCAAAACGAGAGCTGGCGTGTGTGTCAGGATGCTGCGCGGCGTGGTTCATGACGGTCCTTCCGGCCTGGGATTTTCGCATTCTTTGATTCTAACCTTTTCAAGACGGTGGCTGTCGCGAGACGGGCCAATGGCTTTGCCTGTATGATGCTTGC
>UQBS01000049.1 GCA_900539345.1 uncultured Coriobacteriaceae bacterium
AGGGCGTCGACGCCGTCTCCGGCGCCACCGTCACCTCCAAGGCCATCTTCACGGCTGTCGAGGACTGCCTGGCCCAGGCGAAGTAAACGCCTTCCTTGTAGGGCTTAGATGACATTCGTGCGCCGACGCCCTGGTTTTTTGGGACGTCGGCGCACCTCGTTTGCTGGGGCATTTTCTTGGGAGGGAAGCATGCCAACGACTTCCACAGGCTGTGAGGCGCCCAGCGCCCAGCGCCTGTCTTGGGTACGTGCGGTGTTTGTTGCCGCGCTCATTGCCTGCGTTGTAAGCCTGGCCGCCATACTTGTCGCACCTCGCGCCGCTTGTGCTGACGCGTCCTCGAGCGTGGGCGAGGGCCAGCAGCTGAGCGAAGGCTCGGCCGTTGACGACGAGTACGGTTTGGGCATCAATGACTTCGAGCGCCGCAACAAGGGCCGCGAGGACAAGGGCGGTGCGGGCTACGTCTACCAGGTCAACGACACCGAGGCGTTCGTCGTCCTTGCCGTCGGCGAGAACACGCTCGTCATGGTCCCGAAAGACGTCGCCGACGCGGTCGGTTTCAAAGCCGAGGACCAAGGCTACGTCGATGCCTTTATGGCCATGGTGGCCGAGCTTGACGAAGCCGCTTCGAAAGGCGGCACGCTTGTCGGCAACCTCAAGGGTGACGTGCAAGTTTCCATCGGCGAGCAGGAGGTGCAGTTCGGCGACGTCACCGTCAGGCGCGACGTCTCCATCGGCGAGGGCGACAAGGCCCGCCTGTATGTGACCCTCACGCGCACTGACGGCCAGGCCAACAACACCGACGCCGTCCTGTGTGACTACGGTCACCTCGTCGCGAACTCCGCCGTTGTCACCGAGGCCATTCCCACCTGGTGGGAAAGCCTTTGCGCTTTCCTCTCAACCATCGACTACCGCCCGCTGTGGGTCTCTCTCAAGACAAGCGGCGTCGCGCTCGTCATCGTCTTCATCTGTGGCCTTCTCGCCGCTTGGAAGTCGCTCGGTGTCAAGAGCCGCTGGCAGGGAATCGTCGACACGCTCTTCACCATTCCCATGGTGCTGCCTCCCACGGTGTGCGGCTTCTTGTTGCTCCTGCTGTTCGGCAACGCCTCGCCTGTCGGTCAGTGGCTCATGCAGCACGGCGTGAAGCTCGTGTTCTCCTGGCCTGCCACGGTCATTGCGGCCACGGTCGTGGCGTTTCCGCTCATGTACCGCACGGCGCGCGGCGCATTCGAGGCGCTCGACCCCAACATGCTCGATGCCGCCCGCACGTTGGGGTGGTCTGAGCGCCGTATCTTCTACCGCCTCATGATCCCCAACGCCTGGCCCTCCATCGCCGCAGGTACAGTGCTTGCCTTCGCCCGTGCCATGGGCGAGTTCGGTGCGACGCTCTTCTGCGCCGGCAACTATGCGGGTATCACTCAGACCATGCCTATCGCCATCTACTTCCAGTGGATGGGCGGTAACACCGACGTGGCAATCTTCTGGGTCATCGTGGTCATCTTCATCTCATTCCTCGTCATCCTCTTCATCAACGTCTACACCGCTCATTCCCAGCGTTATCGCAAGGGCGGTCTTACGCGTGCTGAGCTCAAGATGCTCAAGAAGCAGGGCAAACTTGCAGGTGAGGACTGCGAGGGTGCCAACGACGACCAGTCGTTCTCCGGTATTCACACTGCCGACGCCGAGTCGCTTTTCGAGCGAGTTTCGTCGGATGCACAAGACAAGGCGAGGGGATAACCATGAGCCTGTATGTCGACATCAAAAAGAAGCTCACAGCGTTCGACCTCGACGTTCACATCGAGGCGGGCGAGGAGCGCCTGGGACTTCTGGGAGCCTCCGGTTGCGGCAAGAGCCTCACTATGCGCTGCATCGCCGGCGTCGAGACGCCCGACGAGGGACGCATCGTTGTGAACGACCGCGTCTTCTTCGATTCCGAGCGTGGCATCAACCTCTCCCCGCAGGAGCGCAAGACTGCCTACCTCTTCCAGAACTACCAGCTTTTCCCCAACCTGTCGGTAGAGCAGAACGTGCAGGCCGGCATGCCCAAGACGCTCTCCAAGCAGGAGCGCCACGAGGCGGCTATCAGCGCGCTCTCCATCTTCTCCATGGAGAAGTTCGCCCAGCGCTATCCGGGGCGTCTCTCCGGTGGCCAGCAGCAGCGCGTGGCGCTTGCACGCATGATTGCGGCGCGTCCCGGAATCTTCATGTTCGACGAGCCGTTTTCCGCCCTTGACTCCTACCTCAAGAGCTCGCTTGAGCAGACCTTGCTTGACATGCTCGACCTCGTGAAGACCACGGTGCTCTACGTGAGCCACGACATCGACGAGTCGTTCAGGTTCTGTGACCGCATCTGCGTCATTTCCGACGGCCACGTGGCCGAGATCGGTCTCACCAAGCAGATTGTGGGCGACCCGCACACGCTTGCCGCCGTGAAGCTCTCGGGCTGCAAGAACATCTCGGCGGCGCGCAAGGTGGCCGAGGGCGTTGTCGAGGCCATGGACTGGGGCATGACGTTCCATACGAACAAGACCATCCCCGACGACCTTGCCTACCTGGGAATTCGTGCTTTCTACGTCCATCCGGCCGATGCCGAGAAGGCCGGCGGCAAGAACGCCTACCAGCTCCAGGTGCACCGCACAAGTGACTCGCGCTTCGAGCGTTCCGTGATGCTCAAGACCCCCGAGGGCGGCAAGCTCATCCAGTGGAAGGTCGACAAGCTCCAGGTGCCCGAGGACCAGCTTCCCAAGGCAGGCGACGTGATCAACCTGCACTTCGACGCCGACAAGCTGTACCTGGTGAGGGTGTAGGGACGTCCCACACATCCCGTCGCACAAGAAAGGGCGGGCGCACGAGCTGGAACACCAGCCGCGCGCCCGCCCTTTGCGTGCCCGAAGGGGGAGGGGCCTCAGTGCTTGGCGTGCTTGTTGAAGCGCTTGGCCGTGCCTGTGGCGCCCATGCCGGCCGACTTGCGCGCGCTTGACTTCAGGGCGCGCATGACGTCGTCTTCCTCGCTGCCCTCGATTTGGGCCTTGAGACGCACGAGCTGGTCGCGCAGGCGCGCGGCTTCCTCGAAGTCAAGCTTCTCGCTCGCGGCGCGCATGTCGTCCTCGATGGAGGCCATGATGTGGGCGAGCTCGTCTTTGGGCAGGCTCGAGAGCTCCTCAGCCACCGTCTGCGACAGGCTCTCGTCGGCGCCGCCGCCAGCCTCGGCGCCGATGAAGCTTGTGATGTCGGTAATCGCCTTTTGCACGCTGCGCGGCTCGATGCCGTGCTCCTCGTTGTACTTCTCCTGCAGGGCGCGGCGGCGCTGCGTCTCGTCGATGGCGACGCGCATGGAGTCGGTGATGGTGTCGGCGTACATGATGACCTTGCCGCTCACGTTGCGGGCCGCGCGGCCCATCGTCTGGATGAGCGAGCGCCGGTTGCGCAGGAATCCCTCTTTGTCCGCGTCGAGGATGGCAACGAGGCTCACCTCGGGGATGTCGAGGCCCTCGCGCAGCAGGTTGATGCCCACGAGGATGTCGAGTGCGCCGCTGCGCAGCTTGCGGATGATCTCCACGCGGTCCATCGTCGCGGTGTCGGAGTGCATGTAGGCCACCTTGAAGCCCTCGTCGAGCAGGTGGTCGGTGAGGTTCTCGGCCATGCGCTTCGTGAGCGTCGTCACGAGCACGCGCTCGTGGCGGGCGGCGTGCTCGCGGCACTCGGAGATGAGGTCGTCGATCTGCCCGCGGATGGGTCGCACGTCGATCTTGGGGTCGAGCAGGCCCGTGGGTCGGATGATCTGCTCCACGGGTTCGGGGCACACGCGCTCCTCGAAGTCGCCGGGCGTGGCGCTCACGAAGACGAACTGCGGGATGCGCGCCTCGAACTCGTCGAAGCGCAGGGGCCTGTTGTCCAGGGCGCTCGGCAGGCGGAACCCGTGCTCGATAAGCGAGATCTTGCGGGAACGGTCGCCCTCGTGCATGCCGCGTACCTGGGGCAGCGTCACGTGCGACTCGTCGACGATGCACAGCATGTCTTTGGGGAAGTAGTCGATGAGCGTGTAGGGTGCCTCGCCGGGGGCGCGGCCGTCGAGGTGGCGCGAGTAGTTCTCGATGCCCGAGCAGAAGCCCATGGTCTGGAGGGCCTCCAGGTCGTAGTCGGTGCGCTGCTGCAGGCGTTGGGCCTCCAGAAGCTTGCCGGCCTCCTTGAACTCGGCCACGCGGGCGGCCTCCTCCTCGGCGATGGTCTGCAAGGCGCGGTTGAGCTTGGGGCGCTCGGTGACGTAGTGCGAGGCCGGCCAGATGGGAACGGCGTCAAAGGAGTTGAGAACCTCGCCTGTGACCTCGTCAACCTCGTAGATGCCCTCGACCTCGTCGCCGAAGAACTCAATGCGCACGGGGTGCTCGGCATAGGGAGGGAACACGTCCACCACGTCGCCGCGCACGCGGAAGGTGCCTCGGTGCAGGTCGTAGTCGTCGCGGTCGTAGAGGATGTCGATGAGCGAGTACACGAAGTCGTCGCGGTCAAGCGGGGTGTCCTTGCGCACGTTGGGCGCCATGCCCGCGTAGTCCTCGGGGCTGCCGATGCCGTAGATGCAGCTCACCGAGGCGACTACGATGACGTCCCTGCGGCTGAGCAGGTCGGCAGTGGCCTGGTGGCGCAGCTTTTCGATGTCCTCGTTAATCGAGGAATCCTTCTCGATGTAGGTGTCGGTGGAGGGGATGTACGCCTCGGGCTGGTAGTAGTCGTAGTAGGAGACGAAGTACACCACCGCGTTGTTCGGGAAGAACTCGCGCAGCTCGCTTGCCACCTGGGCGGCAAGCGTCTTGTTGGGCTCGAGGATGAGTGTCGGCTTGCCGACGGCCTCAATGGTCTTGGCCATGGTGAATGTCTTGCCTGAGCCCGTGACGCCCAGAAGCGTTTGGTAACGCTTGCCCTCGCGGATGCCTTGGCTGAGCTTCTCGATGGCTTGGGGCTGGTCGCCGCAGGGCTCGAAAGGGGAGACGACCTTGAACTCGACTTCCTCGCCTTCCTGGCCGAACCTTTTGAGCTCTCCGCCGAAATGGCGCCGCCCTTGCTCGTTTGTGGTCGTTTTGTCGTCCATTTGCGCCACCTGTTGGTATAAAGTGTCTCTCGTTGCCATGTTGCGCGTTTGTTTCCGCGGCCGTGCCTGCACCGTTTGCGCGGTGCTCTATCATGCTGTGGCCGGTCTAATGGTACACCGTGCTTATCATCCACGGCATCCCATCAGGAGAGGTTTCAATGCAGAACACGTCGCTCGACCATGTCGCCCATCAGCTGGCGAACAAAGACGCCTGCGGGCGCACGATAGATTACATGCGGATTGCCATCACCGACAGGTGCAACTACCGCTGCGTCTATTGCATGCCCGCCTCGGGCGTACCCGACAAGGGCCATTGCGAGATCATGAGCTTCGAGGAAATCGAGCGCTTCGTCTCCATCGCGGCTGGCTATGGCATCCGCCACCTGCGCCTGACAGGAGGTGAGCCGCTCGCGCGCAAGGGGTGCGCCGAGCTGGCTTCGCGCCTTATGGCGATCGATGGCATCGAGGACATCGCCATCACCACCAACGGCGCGCTTCTCCCTCGCTTTGCCCATGACCTGCGCGCCGCCGGTGTCAGTCGTGTCAACATTTCGCTCGACACCCTCGACCCGGCAAAGTTCGCCGCCGTCACGCGCATCGGCTCGATTGACGACGTGCTGCGCGGTATCGACGCCGTCCTTGAGGAGGGTTTCAAGACCGTCAAGATCAATACCGTTGCGGTAAGGGCGCTTGACCAGGATTTCTTCGGCATCACCGAGCTCGGCCGCGACAGGCCCATCCATGTGCGCTTCATCGAGTACATGCCCATCGGCGACGACGAGACCATCCCGAAGAACATCCCCGAGGAGGAAAGCGCCCTCTTCAAGGACGTGTCGGCATGGGACCGCTCCGACACGATTCCCACTGACGAGCTGCGCCGCATCGTGAGCGAGGCTGGCGAGCGCGCCGGAGTGGGCCCTCTCATCGCCTGCGCCAAGGACCGTCCCGAGGGCCATGGTCCCGCCCAGTACTGGAAGTTCGAGGGCTTCAAGGGCACGGTGGGCTTCATCAGTGCCATGAGCAGCCACTTCTGCTCGCAGTGCAACCGCCTGCGCCTCACGGCCGACGGCAACCTGCGCCCATGCCTGTTCTCCGACCTGGAGTACCCCGTGCTGCCTGCTCTGCGTGCCCACGACGACGACGCCGTGCGCGCGGCCTTTGAGGCGGCGCTTCGCAACAAGCCCGACAAGCACAAGTCAAACGACGGAACCGAGAGGTTCATGTCTCAAATCGGAGGTTGATACCTATGGCAGAGAACCAAGAGATGCCCCGCGACGCGTACCGTGACGAGCTCACCCACGTCGACGAGAAGGGCGACGTGCGCATGGTGGACGTGTCCGACAAGGCGGTGACCAAGCGCGAGGCCGTGGCCGAGGGCACCATCCTCATGCACCCCGAGACCCAGGCCATGGTGCTTGAGGACCGTGCCAAGAAGGGCGACGTCCTGGCATGTGCCCGCGTGGCCGGCATCATGGCCGCGAAGCGCACGAGCGACCTTATCCCGATGTGCCACCCGCTGCCGCTCACGAAGGCCAAGGTCGAGATCGAGCCCGTCGAGGCGGGGGAGCGCGCCGACGGCCGCGTGGGCTTCCATGTGGTCACCACCACGGGTGTGACCGGCGTCACGGGCATCGAGATGGAGGCCCTCACCGCCGCCAGCGTCGCCTGTCTCACCATCTACGACATGTGCAAGGCCGTGGACCGCGGCATGGAGATCGTCGACGTGCGCTTGCTGCGCAAAGAGGGCGGCCGTTCGGGTCTATGGGAGCGCGCGTAGCCCCTCAATTTCAAAGAGGCGCGGCGGCTGCGCGACGTGTTGGCTTGTGCGCTGCCGCGCACGGCGATTGCACGACGCGCAACCCGGCGCCTTTGCCGTTTCTGGCACCGTTCGCACCAAATCATAGCGACTTTAGGGGATTAGACTTCCCAGGGCGGCAAAGTTGGAGTACTCTAAGCCCTGGCGTTATCCCCAAGGAGAGGACAAGGTTTTATGGCAGAGAACGTACCTGCCGACGGCAACGTAATGCGCGCCGGCGATACCAGCAAGCTTGCTCAGAATGACATGAGCAGCGTCAAGCACGTCATCGGCGTTGTGTCTGGCAAGGGCGGCGTGGGCAAGTCGCTCGTCTCCGGCCTCATCGCCGCCGACGCCGCGCGCAAGGGCCTCAAGGTCGGCATCCTCGACGCCGACATCACCGGCCCCACCATCCCCCACATGTTCGGCTTCAACCACGTGGGCATCACCGCGCAGAACAACCTCCTCGTGCCTGCTCGCACCAAGGAAGGCATCGAGGTCATGTCGATCAACCTGTTGCTGCGCAACCCCGACGACCCGGTGATTTGGCGCGGCCCCGTCATCGGCGGTTGCGTCAAGCAGTTCTGGAACGAAGTCGTCTGGGGCGAGCTCGACGTGCTCGTCGTCGACATGCCTCCCGGAACGGGCGACGTGGCCCTCACCGTGTTCCAGTCCATCCCGGTTGACGGCGTCGTCATCGTCGCCTCCCCGCAGGACCTTGTGGCCACCATCGTGGGCAAGGCTGTGAACATGGCCAAGTCCATGGACGTGCCCGTGCTCGGCCTTGTCGAGAACATGAGCTACTTTGAGTGCCCCGACTGCGGCAAGAAGCACTACATCTTCGGTGACAGCCACATCGACGAGGTCGCCGAGAAGTACGGCGTCGACGTCCTGGCCCGCCTGCCCATGAACCCCGACTTCGCCGCCATGTGCGACGAGGGCAAGGTCATGGACATCCCCAACCCCGGCATCGACGCCGAGAAGCTGCTTGACAAGGCCGCTTCCGTCAAGGTTGCCTCCTCGCTCGTGGGCGGTTGGACCGTCGCCGAGTAACGGCCCCGGCTTTCAGTAAGGATTGATATGAACTCTCCCCACATCATTGTCGTGGGGGCCGGCGCCTCGGGCTTGGCTTGCGCAATCGCCGCAGCCGAGTCCGGGGCGTCCGTTTCTGTCTTTGAGGCAGGCCCCCGCCCCGGACGCTCCATCATGGCCTCAGGCAACGGCCGCTGCAACTTCTGCAACGCCGACCTTGGAAGCGGCCGCTACAACGACCCGGTATTTGTCCAGCGTGCCTTCGAGGCGTGCGCGGATGGCCCCGTGCCTGAGGTTCTCGGCTTCTTCGAGCGCCTGGGCCTGTGGCATACCTGCGACGAGGAGGGACGCTACTTCCCCCGCTCGCGCTGTGCCGCCTCGGTGCTCGACGTGCTGCTCAATCGTATCGACGAGTTGGGCGTGCGCCTGTGGATCGAGTCGCGCGTGAGCTCGGTTGCCTGCAGCGCCGGGCGTTGGACGGTCGAGCTTGAGGACGGGCAGACGTTTGAGGCTGACAAGGTGGTGTGGTGCGCGGGCGGCCAGTCGGCCGGCTTGCTTGCCGACATGTGCGACCTCGAGCTCTGCTTGCAGACGCGTGTCCTGTGCCCCATCGCGACCTCTCCCAAGCCTGCCCGCGACCTCGACGGCGCGCGCTTCACCTGCCGCGTCAGCGTGGAGCATGCAGGGGAAGCGGTGTTCAACGAGGTGGGCGAGGTGCTCATGCGCAAGTACGGCGTCTCGGGCATTGTCGTCTTCGACGCCTCGCGCTATGCCCACCCGGGCGACCGGCTTTCGATAGACCTTGCCCCCGAGATGGGCGAAGACGAGCTCCGCCGCGACCTGCTGCGCCGCGTCGAGGCCGCCGAGGCATCGGGCGATGTGGCATTTGCGCGTCTGCATCTGCTTGACGGCACCGTTCAGCCCAAGGTGGCCGCGCACTTGATGGAGCGCGTGTGCGGCCGCGACGGCGATCGACCTTGCGACGTCGACAGGCTCTGCAGCCTGCTGAAGAGGTGGGAGTTCCGTGTCGAATCCCTCATGGAGGGCGACCAGGCCCAGGTCACACGTGGCGGCATTGCGACCTCTCAGGTGGACCCGCTCACATTTGCATGCGCCGATGTGCCCGGGCTCTTCATCTGCGGTGAGGCCCTTGATGTGGACGGCATGTGCGGTGGATTGAACCTGGCGTGGGCTTGGGTCAGCGGCATGCACGCGGGAAGGGCAAGCGCGGTATCATAGGCACGACTGTCGTGATAGCAACTCGGGAGCTGCTGCGATGAGACAGTCGAGGGCGATGTGCGCGAGTTGCGCGCTGTCTTCGGCGGTCTGGTTGCAGCAGCTCCCCGCTAATTTTACAGGGAGCGCCGATGATCGAGATACGCAACCTCAAGCTCGCCCTTTCCGGTGGCAAGGCGACGGGCGTCGCCTATGACGCCGACCTGCTCCGTCTGGCTGTGAGCCGCAAGCTGGGCGTCGACGTCTCCGACATCGACGCCTGCAGCATGGCCCGTCGCGCCGTCGATGCCCGCAAGCGCGGCGACGTCCACTACGTCGCGAGCGTGCGTGCTTCGCTGCACGAGGGCGCCGCTTGTGAGGAACGCCTCGTTGCAAGCCTGGCGACCAACGATGTCGTGCTTGCCAAGGAGGCCTCCTACGAGGCGCCCAAGCTCGAGGCCGGCCATACGGTCGCGCGCCCCGTCGTTGTGGGCGCGGGCCCTGCAGGCCTGTTTGCCGCGCTCAGCCTGGCACAGGCGGGCATGGCGCCCATCCTCATCGAGCGCGGCGCTCCTGCCGAGCAGCGCAGCCGCGACGTGGCGAAGTTCGCCGCGACCGGCAAGCTCAATACGCAGAGCAACATCCAGTTCGGCGCAGGCGGTGCCGGCACCTTTTCCGACGGCAAGCTCACCACGGGCACGAACGCCCCCGAGCATGCATGGATCCTGAAGACGTTCGTCGAGGCGGGCGCCTCGTCGGACATCCTCTGGCAGGCGATGCCCCATATCGGAAGCGACGTGCTTCCCGGTGTGGTGGACAAGCTCGTCGAGCGCATCCGCGAGGCCGGAGGCGACGTGCGCTGGTACACGAGGATGTGCGAGCTCGTCGTTGAGCAGGGCTGCCTTGCAGGCGTGCGTGTGGCCGTCGAGGCGCCCGGCCGCCCCGCCAAGTTCGAGGAAATCCGCTGCTCGCAGGCGATCCTCGCGTGCGGACACTCTGCCCGCGACGTGTTCTCCCAGCTCAAAGAGCAGGGTCTTACCCTCGAGCCCAAGGTCTTCTCCATGGGTGTGCGTATCGAGCATCCCCAGAACATGATCAACAAGGTCCAGTACGGCGGCATCGCTAACAGCGACGCGCTGCCCGTGGCCTCCTACAAGCTCAGCTGCCACCTCAAGGACGGCAGGGGCGTTTACAGCTTCTGCATGTGCCCCGGCGGCACGATCGTGGCCGCGGCGAGCGAGGAGGGCGGCGTCGTCACGAACGGCATGAGCGAGTTTGCCCGCGACGGCCGCAACGCCAACTCCGGCTTTCTGGCCAACGTCCTTCCCGAAGACATCCCCGGCATCGCCGACGATCCGCTTGCCGGCGTCGCACTCCAGCGCCGCTGCGAGCAGGCCGCCTTTGCGGCCGGCGGCGGGGATTACAAGGCGCCCGCCCAGCTTCTTACCGATTTCCGCGCCAAGGTCGCCTCGCGCGGTGCGGGGCACGTCCAGCCTACCTATCCTCTGGGCGTGAAGTGGGGCAGCGTCGGCAAGTGCCTGCCCGATTTCGTCGACCGCGCGCTTCGTGCGGCCGTCCCCATCTTCGCCAAGCGCCTTGAGGGATTCGACCGCATGGACGCCGTGCTCACCGGTGTGGAGACGCGCTCCTCGTCGCCGGTGCGTATCGTGCGTCGCTCCGACGACCTCGTGAGCGTCGACGTCGAGGGCCTGTACCCCTGCGGTGAGGGAGCGGGCTATGCCGGCGGCATCATGAGCGCCGCAGCCGACGGCCTGCGTTGCGCCGCCGGCGTGGTCCGCGCCGCCAACGCCCGTTAGGCTCTTTCCGGGCGTGTGACCTCCATACGCCCGTTGCAATTAGAGGTGCATGCAATGACACAAGAAAACATCGTCATCCGAGGTGCGCGCGAGCACAACCTCAAGGATGTCTCGCTTGAGATCCCCCGCGACAAGCTCGTGGTCATCACGGGCCTTTCCGGTTCGGGCAAGAGCTCGCTGGCCTTCGACACCATCTTCGCCGAGGGTCAGCGCCGCTATGTCGAGTCGCTCTCGAGCTATGCCCGCATGTTCTTGGGACAGATGGACAAGCCCGACGTCGACAGCATCGAGGGCTTGTCCCCGGCCGTCTCCATCGACCAGAAGACGACGTCGAAAAACCCCCGCTCCACTGTGGGCACGGTGACGGAAATCTACGACTACCTGCGACTTCTGTACGCCCGCATCGGTACGCCGCACTGCCCTGAGTGCGGGCGTGTCATCGAGCGCCAGACGACCGACCAGGTCGCCGACAAGATCGCCCAGGCAGCTGCGGGTCGCAAGGCGCTGGTTCTGGCGCCTGTCGTGCGCGGCCGCAAGGGCGAGTACACGAAGCTTTTCGAGGATCTGCGTGCCGAGGGCTTTGCCCGTGTGCGTGTCGACGGCGAGGTCATCCGCCTCGACGACCAGGAAAGCGTGACGCTCGACAAGAAGTTCAAGCACACCATCGAGGTCGTCGTCGACCGTATCGCCGTCAAGGACGGGTCGCTGGGCCGCATCGCCCAGGCTGTCGAGACGGCAACGCGCCTGGCCCAGGGCAACGTCGCCGTCTGGCTCATGGAGGAAGGGGAGCGCCCCGGCGAGCTGCTCGAATACTCGCTTGCCCTGGCGTGCCCCCAGCACGGCCACTCTATCGACGACCTGCAGCCGCGTGACTTCTCGTTCAACGCCCCCTACGGCGCGTGCCCCGAGTGCGACGGCCTGGGCGTCCACCGCGTCATCGACGTCGACCACCTGGTGAGCGCGCCCGACAAGCCCATCGGCCACGGTGCCCTGGGCAACATCTTCAACATGAGCAACTATTGGCCGCAGGTGCTCGACGCCGTTGCCGTGCATCTGGGCTATGACCCCGACGTCACCTGGAACGAGATCTCCCCGGCCGACCGCACGGTGTTCATCGAGGGCTTGGGCGACAAGAAGATCGACGTCTCCTATCGCACGCTCGACGGGCGCGACACGGGCTGGCAGGCGACCTTCCCGGGCCTTGCGAACATTTTGATGACGCGCTACACCGAGTCGGACAACGAGAAGCTGCGCGAGCGCATTGAGCCGTTCATCATCGAACAGCCCTGCTCCTCGTGCCACGGCGCCCGCCTCAAGCCCGAGATCCTTGCCGTCACGGTGGGCGACAAGTCCATCTACGACGTGTGCTGCATGTCCACAAGGGACGCCCTGGCATTCTTCGAGGGCCTTACCCTGACCGAGCGCGAGAGCTTCATCGGCGCGCGCATCGTCAAGGAGATCGTGGAGCGTCTGCGCTTCCTGGTGGACGTGGGCCTGGGTTATCTCACGCTTGAGCGCTCAGCCACGACCCTTTCGGGCGGTGAGGCACAGCGCATCCGCCTGGCCACGCAGATCGGTGCCGGCCTCATGGGCGTGCTCTACATCCTCGACGAGCCCAGCATCGGCCTTCACCAGCGAGACAATGACCGCCTCATCGCCACGCTGCGCCACCTGCGCGACCTGGGCAACACGGTCGTGGTGGTGGAGCACGACGAGGACACCATCCGCGCGGCCGACTTCGTGGTGGACATGGGCCCGGGCGCCGGCGAGCGCGGCGGCCAGGTGGTTGCGGCCGGCACGCCCGCGCAGATTGCCGCCTCGTCTGAGTCGCTTACCGGTGCCTATCTGCGCGGATCGTGCATGATCGAGCTGCCCCAGGAGCGCCGCCGCCCCGAGCGCGGCTCCATCACGCTGCGCGGCGCCACTGCCAACAACCTCAAGGACGTCACCGTGAGCGTTCCCATCGGCACTCTCACGGTGGTGACGGGCGTCTCCGGTTCGGGCAAAAGCTCGCTGGTAACCGACACACTGGCCCCTGCGCTCACCAACGCCATCCAGCGCTCCATGCGTCCCGTCGGCCCCTACAAGGGCCTCGAGGGGCTCGAGCTCATCGACAAGGTCATCGACATCGACCAGACCCCCATCGGGCGCACGCCGCGCTCGAACCCTGCCACCTACATCGGCCTGTGGGACGATCTGCGCAACCTCTTTGCGAGCGTCCCGGAGTCCAAGGCCCGCGGTTACGCCCCCGGCCGTTTCAGCTTCAACGTGTCGGGCGGCCGCTGCGAGGCGTGCAAGGGCGACGGCCAGATCAAGATTGAAATGCACTTCTTGCCCGACGTGTACGTGCCCTGCGAGCAGTGCGGCGGCAAGCGCTACAACCGCGAGACGCTCCAGGTGCTCTATCGCGGCAAGTCGATCTCCGATGTGCTCGAGATGACCGTGGAGGAGGCCCTTGTCTTCTTTGCGGCCATCCCCTCCATCAAGCGCAAGCTCCAGACCCTGCACGACGTGGGCCTGGGCTATGTGCGCCTGGGCCAGCCTGCCACGACGCTTTCGGGCGGCGAGGCGCAGCGCGTGAAGCTTGCCAAGGAGTTGCACCGCAGGCAGACCGGCAAGACGTTCTACATCCTTGACGAGCCTACCACGGGCCTGCACTTCGAGGACGTTCGCCAGCTTCTCATCGTGCTGCAGCGCCTCGTTGACGCCGGCAACACGGTGCTTGTCATCGAGCACAACCTCGACGTCATCAAGGTGGCCGACCATATAATCGACCTTGGTCCCGAGGGCGGCGACGGCGGCGGCACGATTGTCGCGACCGGCACCCCCGAGGAGGTCTGCACGGTCCCCGAGAGCATCACGGGACGGTTCCTCGCGCCCATTCTCGAGCGCGACCGCGCCCGCATGGAAGGACGTATGCAATGACGCGCGGCAAACGCGAGCAAGCAGGTTCGAAAACCAACGCCATGCGCGCGCTCGACAACGCGGGCATCGCCTATGAGTACCTTGCCTACGAGGTAGAAGACGAGACGAGCACGGGCATCGGCGTGCGCGTCGCGCTCGCCACGGGCGAGGACCCCGACGCCAGCTTCAAGACGCTCGTGTGCGTCTCGCCGCGCAAGACCTACTCGGTCTTCTGCATCCCCGTCGCCTGCGAGCTCGACCTCAAGAAGGCGGCGCGTGCGGCAGGTGAGAAGTCGCTGACGCTGCTCAACTGGCACGACCTGCCGGCAGTGACCGGGTATGTGCGCGGCGGCACGTCGCCGCTGGGCATGAAGAAGGAGTTTCCCACGTTCATCGACGAGACCGCCCAGCTCTTTGACCGCATCTCGATTTCGGGCGGCAAGATCGGCGCGAAGCTTGTCCTCGACCCTGTGGAGCTTGCGAGCTTCTGCCATGCGGCATTTCTCGATTTGGTGGAGGGATGATGCGGGTGTCGGAGCGCGAAGAGTACGTACCCCGGCACATGAGGCCCGCGGGCGTCACGGAGCCCGCACCACAGCCTTCCCGCGCCCCCGCGCATATGGGCGTTGCCGCGGGCGCTGCCCAGGTGGCGGCTGGTTCGACGGCTGCCCCCGCTCACATGCGGGTCTCTGAGCAGCCTGCGAGCACGGTCTCGCCCGAGACGGAGTCGGAGTTCGACCGCCAGGCGCGCGTGGGCCGCTCGCAGCTGCTCATCAGCGTGTGCGTGGCCATCTCGCGCATCACGGGCTTCATCCGCACATGGGCCATGGGCCTTGCGATGGGCACGACCCTGCTCAGCTCGTCGTACCAGGTGGCGTGCAACCTTCCCAACCAGCTCTACGAGCTTGTCATGGGCGGCATGCTCGTGACGGCGTTCTTGCCCGTGTACGTGAGCCTGCGCAAACGCGAGGGCGAGGAGCGTGCCAACCAGTACGCAAGCACCCTCATGGGCATCGTCCTGGTCTTTTTGGGTGTCGTGGCGCTGCTTGCCACGCTTTTTGCCCCGCAGGTCGTGTGGACGCAGATGTTCTTCAGCCCTTCGGGCGATCGCGAGCTTGTCGTCTACTTCTTCCGGTTCTTCGCGGTGCAGCTGCTCTTCTACGGTGTGTCTGCAGTGGCGGGAGGCTTGCTCAACTCGCGCAGCGACTACTTCTGGAGCTCGGCGGCGCCAATCGCCAACAACATCGTCGTCATCTTCGCGATGTTCGTGTACTACTTTGTGTCGGCCGACAACCCTGACTTCGCCAAGCTCGTGCTGGCCATGGGAACGCCTTTGGGCGTGTTTGTGCAGATGGCGATGCAGGTGCCTGCGCTTGCCAAGAACGGCGTGCATCTCAAGCCGTGGCGCATCAACCTGCACGACCCCGCCCTGCGTGAGACGCTTGCGTTGGGCATCCCCACCATCGTCGTGACGCTGTGCTCGTTTGCCACGGTGAGCGTGCAGAACGCCGCTGCCATGGCGGTGAGCGACGCGGGATCGTCGGTGCTCTACTATGCGCGCCAGTGGTTCACGCTGCCGTATGCGTTCCTTGCGGTGCCCGTCACCACGACGCTGTTTACCGAGCTTGCGGGCATGGTCGCCGACCGCGACGATGCCGCGGTGCGTCGCACCATCGTCTCGGGCACCCAGCAGAACTTCTTCTCGATGGTGCCGTTCATGCTCTACCTCATCGTGTTTGCCGTGCCGCTCGTGTCGCTCTTCCGCGCAGGCAGCTTCGACTGGACGAGTGTGGACCTCGTGAGCGGCTACCTTGCTGTCATGGCGCTGAGCTTGCCGTTCTATGCATGCTTCCTGTTCATGCAGAAGGTCTTCAGTGCGCTGCGCGCCATGAAGCAGTATGCGGTGTGCAACCTCGTCGTTTCGGTCGTCCAGGTCGTGCTTACCATCGTGTTATGCCTGGGCGCTGGTTCCTGGGGCGGCTTTGGCCTGGCCGGCGTCGCCGTCGCCCAGATCGCGTTCTTCGTCCTGGGCACCGTGTGGTGCTACGCCTACCTGAGCAAGCGTCTGGGCGGCATCGGACTGGGGACGCTTGTGGGGTCGTTCGTGTTTTCGCTTCTCGTGGGCGCCGCCGGCGCCGCCGTGGGCGCGGTGTTGCTCTGGGCGCTTCAGGCCTTCGTCATGCCCATCGAGGCGGGAGGTATTCCCTGGGCGCTCGCGTGCATCGTCGTGGGCGGCCTTGCAAGTCTTGTCGTGACCTATGGCCTGGGCGTGGTGCTCCATGTCCCCGGCAGTGCGTTCATCGGCCGTATCGTGGCCCGATTCCTTCCGAGAAAGGCAAACTAGCGTGGGCGTTCTTATCAGCTGCGAAGACGTAAGTTTGGAATACCCCACCCGTCGCGTGCTCACCGGGCTCAGCTTGGGTGTCGCCGAGGGCGACCGCACGGGTATCGTGGGCAAGAACGGCGACGGCAAGTCGACGCTGCTCAACATCGTCTCTGGGCTCCTGGAGCCCGACACGGGTCGCGTCACCATGAGGCGCGGCACGCGCGTGGGCGTGCTCGGGCAGAAGGACTCCCTGCCCGACGACGCCACGGTGGGGGAGTGCGTTGTGGGAGACGCGCCCGAACACGAGTGGGCCTCCGACCCCAAGACGCGCGCCATCGTCGCCGCCCTCATCGGCGACGTCGCCTGGGACGCGCGCGTGGGGTCGCTTTCCGGCGGCCAGCGCCGCCGCGTCGACCTGGCGCGCCTGCTTGTGGGCGACTGGGACATCCTTACCCTCGACGAGCCCACGAACCACCTCGACATGCGCACCATCCGCTGGCTCGCCGCCCACCTCAACGCCCGCTGGCCTCAGGGCACCGGCGCCCTGCTCGTGGTCACGCACGACCGGTGGTTTCTCGACGAGGTGTGCCTGTCCATGTGGGAGGTGCACGACGGTATCGTCGACCCCTTCGAGGGCGGCTACTCCGCCTACATCCAGCAGCGTCTCGAGCGCGACCGCCAGGCCCGCGCCATCGAGGACCGCAGGCAGAACCTGCTGCGCAAGGAGCTTGCATGGCTGGCTCGCGGCCCGCAGGCCAGGGCTTGCAAGCCCAAGTTCCGCACCAAGGCGGCCCATGAGCTAATCGACGACGTGCCACCTATGCGCAACTCAATCGAGCTGCACCGTCTGGCTGTGAGCCGCTTGGGCAAGCAGGTCTTCGAGCTCAAGAACGTCACGGTGGACTTTGGGGACAAAAAGGTCCTCGACGGTGTGAACTGGCTTATTGGCCCGGGTGACCGCTATGGCATCCTCGGTGCCAACGGTGCGGGCAAGACAACGCTTCTCTCCATTCTCACCGGTCGCCTTGCCCCCACCTCAGGCACGGTGAAGATCGGCAAGTCCGTGAAGTGCGCGGTGCTCTCCCAGCGCCTCGACGAGCTCCTTGCCCATACCGGTGAGACGGTGCGCGAAGTGCTCGCCGGCCTCAAGAATCGTTACACAATCAATGGCAAGGAGTACACGCCTGCGCAGCTGCTTGAAAACATCGGCTTCGAGCCCGGCCAGCAGCTCACGCGCGTGGAGGAGCTCTCCGGCGGCCAGCAGCGCCGCCTGCAGCTCATGCTCGTGCTTTTGAGCGAGCCTAACGTCCTCGTTCTCGACGAGCCTGGCAACGACATGGACACCGACATGCTTGCCATCCTCGAGGACCTGCTCGACTCCTGGCCCGGCACCCTCATCCTCGTGACGCACGACCGCTACCTCATGGAGCGCGTGACCGACAACCAGTACATGGTCATGGACGGCAAGTTCACCCATGTGCCCGGCGGCGTCGACGAGTTCCTTGAGAAGCTCGACGCCCATGAGCGCGCCGCAAGCGCGAAGGTTTCCAGTGCTGCGTCGGCCTCGGTCGGTGCAAAGGCGAGTGCAGCTGCCGAGACTTCGTGTGGCCTCAGCCAGTCCGACATCTATCGCCTGCGCAAGCAGCTTTCGAGCATCGAGCGCAAGATGGACACGCAAAACGAGCGCATCGCCGCCCTGCAGGAGCAGATGATGGGCTTGCCCGCATCTGACTTCGAGGGTTTGGGCAAGCTGCAGTCGCAGGTGGACGCTTGCAAGGACCAAATCGACTCCCTCGAGACGGAATGGCTTGAAATTCAGGAACAGCTCGGGGAGTGAGGAATCCCAAGAGAGGACCCCTGGCGTACAATAAGACTTTGCCCTGCTCCTTCGACTGAGAGGAAAGCATGCAGCAAGAACAGTTTCGTGTAGAGCACGACTCCATGGGTGACATGCAGGTGCCGGCAAGTGCCCTGTGGGGTGCGCAGACCCAGCGCAGCTACCAGAACTTCCGCATCGGCACCGAGACGATGCCCGTCGAGATCGTGCGGGCGTTTGCCATCCTCAAGAAGGCGGCGGCTCAGGCCAACGTCGAGCTTGGCGTGCTGCCCCGCCGCGCCGGCGAGCTCATTTCGCAGGCATGCGATGAGATTCTTGCCGGCAAGCTTGACGGGGAGTTCCCGCTCAAGGTGTGGCAGACGGGTTCGGGCACGCAGTCCAACATGAACGTCAACGAGGTCGTCGCCAACCGCGGCAACCAGATTGCCGGCGAGCGCGTGCTGCACCCCAACGACTCGGTCAACCGCTCCCAGTCCTCCAATGACACGTTCCCCACGGCGCTGCATATCGCCTGCGTGCTTGCGGTGCGCGACGCGGTGCTTCCTGCTGTGAAGTCGCTTGCAGCCACGCTTGAGCGCGTTGCGGTCGAGCATGAGGGCGTCGTCAAATGCGGCCGCACCCACCTGCAGGATGCCGTGCCGATTGCCTTTTCCCAGGAGGTCAGGGGTTGGGTCGGCTTGCTGCAGAACAGCGCCGAACAGCTCGAGCTCTCCCTTGCCCCGATGCGCAAGCTCGCCCTGGGCGGCACCGCCGTGGGCACCGGCCTCAATGCACCTGCCGGCTTTGACAAGCTTTCGGCTGCAAAGATTGCCGAGCTTACCGGCGAGCCTTTTGTGAGCGACCCCAACAAGTTCGCCGCGCTTTCGGGCAAGGACGCCGTGGCGTTCTCCCACGGTGCGCTGCGCGGCCTGGCCGCCAACCTGATGAAGATCGCCAACGACGTTCGTTGGCTGGCATCGGGCCCGCGCCTTGGCCTGGGCGAGATCACGATTCCCGCCAACGAGCCTGGCAGCTCCATCATGCCTGGCAAGGTGAACCCCACGCAGTGCGAGGCCGTCACCATGGTGGCGGTGCAGGTCATGGGCAATGACGCCACCATCGGTTTTGCTGCGAGCCAGGGCAACTTCGAGCTCAATGTGTTCATGCCTGTCATTGCGTACAACTACCTCCAGTCGGCCCGTCTGCTTGCCGACGTCATCCGTTCTTTCGAGGTCAACTGCGCATGCGGCATCGAGGCGCGTCGCGACAAGATGGACGCCAACCTGCACAACTCGCTCATGCTCGTGACCTGCCTCAACCCCTACATCGGCTACGAGAACGCCGCCAAAGTGGCGAAGTCCGCGTTTGCAAACGGCACCAGCCTCAAAGAGGCCTGCATTGGCCTAGGTTTTATGACTGCTGAGGAATTCGACAAGGTTTTCAAACCAGAGGAGATGATCTAGCGTGAACGTAAGCGAGGAGAGCCTGAAGCTTCACGAGGAGATGCGCGGCAAGATCGAGGTGTGCGCCCGCAAGCATATCGAGAGCGCCGAGGACCTGTCGCTGCTCTACACGCCCGGCGTTGCCGAGCCCTGCCGTGCCATCAACAAGGACTACCAGAAGTCCTGGGACCTCACCCGCCGCAACAACCTCGTGGCCGTCATCACCGACGGTACCGCCGTTCTTGGTCTGGGCGACATCGGCCCTGCCGCCGGCATGCCCGTCATGGAGGGCAAGTGCGTCCTGTTCAAGGAGTTCGGCGACGTCGACGCCTTCCCCCTGTGCATTGACTCTAAGGACACCGACGAGATTGTGCGCACCATCCAGCTCATCTCCAAGTCGTTCGGCGGCATCAACCTCGAGGATATCTCGGCTCCCCGCTGCTTTGAGATCGAGCGCCGTCTGAAGGAAGTCTGCGACATCCCCGTCTTCCACGACGACCAGCACGGTACCGCTATCGTGACCTCCGCAGCTATGCTCAACGCCATGAAGGTGACGGGCAAGAAGATGGGCGAGATGACCATCGTCATCAACGGTGCCGGCGCGGCTGGCATCGCCATCGGCGAGCTCATGCTGCACATGGGCTTCGGCGAGGTCATTCTGTGCGACTCCAAGGGTATCGTGTGCGAGGGCGACCCGCGCCTCAACGCTGCCAAGGCCGAGATGGCCAAGGTCACGAACCGCAAGCATCTCACTGGCACCCTGGCTGACGCGCTCAAGGGCGCCGACGCCTTCGTGGGCGTGTCTGCTGCCAACGTCGTGAGCCGCGAGATGGTCGCTTCCATGAACAACGGCATCGTCTTCGCTATGGCCAACCCCGTGCCCGAGATCATGCCTGACGAGGCCAAGGCCGGCGGTGCCGCCGTTGTGGGCACCGGTCGCTCCGACTTCCCCAACCAGATCAACAACGTGCTCGTGTTCCCCGGCATCTTCAAGGGCGCTCTGGCTGCCCACGCTCCTCAGATCACCGAGGAGATGGAGATCAAGGCCGCCTACGCCATCGCCGACCTTGTGACTCCCGAGCAGCTCAACGCTGACTACGTCATCCCCAGCGCGCTCGACAAGACCGTCGCCGCCGCTGTGGCCCAGGCCGTCGCCTCCTGCGTGAAGTAGGGGATACCGCCCGCTTGAAGCCAACCTGGTTAAAGTTGCATTAAAGACCCGCTGAGCATCTTTGCTTGGCGGGTTTTTTGTCATGCTGCGGATGAACATGGTATTTACCTGGGTGATTCACATATATGTATAGGCATATATACATATTGCAAAGAATGGCCTAATCAGCCACAGATAGTGAGCAATGCAAAGAAAAGGGGCCCGCACTGATGTGCGAGCCCCTTTGCGTCGTGCGGGATGATGATTAAGACGCGCTTACTACTTCTTGCGGCTCTTCAGGATGAGCACGATGGCAAGAACGACTACGACGACGCCGACGCCGGCTGCGATGTAGATGGGCGTGTTGTCAGTGGTGTCGCCCGTCTTGGCAATGCCGTTCTGCGGCTGGTTGGCGGCAGCGGTGACGGTGACGGTGCACTTGACGTTGTGACCCTGCACGGTGCCTGTGACCTCGAAGGTGCCTGCCTTGGCGTAGAGGTCGGCATAGTTGGCGGGCGTGTTCCACGTTACCGCCTCGTTGGTGGTGCTGCCGTCGGACCAACGCACGCTGGCCGTGGTAGGCAGAGTGGGGGCGGTGCCAGCAGTGGTGGTGGCCGTCAGGTTGTTCTGAATGCCGTTGATGAACTTGGTGTCGGCAGTCTTCCACTGGGCGTACAGCGTGGCGTCGCTGCCGAGCGTGAGCTGGCCGCCGTTGACGATGGCGGTGCCGGTGCCGTCGGCTGCGGTGTTCCAACCGGCGAAGACGTAGCCGTCACGCGTGAACGTGGAGGCGGGGAGGGTAACCGTGGTGCCCAGGTCGGCCGTCAGCGCGTCCATGGAGCCTGCGCCGCCGTTGGCGTCAAAGGTGACCGTGCACTTCGTGGCAGGGGCAGCGACCCACTGGGCGAAGAGCGTCATGTTCTCGTGGATCGCGGGAGCATCCTGGGGCATGTACTTGGTACCGGTGCCGTCGGCTGCGGTGTTCCAGCTGTCAAAGACCTTGCCGGAGGGAGCCGTGAAGGTGCTGGCGGGCACGGTGTACTCGGCGTCAGCATCCACGTCTGCGGGGGCCATCTCACCGGTGCCGCCGTTAGCGTCAAAGCTCACGGTAAAGTGCGTGACGGGTGCGGGCTCGACGTCCTTCCACTTGGCGTAGAGGGTCGTGTCGCCGGCGAGAAGCCCCAGGCTCGTGCCTGCGGGGTAGGTCTCGGTGCCGTCGGCGTTGGTCCAGCAGTCGAACTCCTGGCCGTCGGGCGCGGTGAAGGCGCACTCGGGTGCGGTGTACTCTGCGTCGGCGTTAACGGTCACGGGGTCCATCGCGCCAGCGCCGCCGTTGGCGTCAAAGTTCACGGTGAACTGGGTGACGGGTGCGGGCTCGACATCCTTCCACTTGGCGTAGAGGGTCGTGTCGCCGGCGAGAAGCCCCAGGCTCGTGCCTGCGGGGTAGGTCTCGGTGCCGTCGGCGTTGGTCCAGCAGTCGAACTCCTGGCCGTCGGGCGCGGTGAAGGCGCACTCGGGTGCGGTGTACTCTGCGTCGGCGTTAACGGTCACGGGGTCCATCGCGCC
>UQBS01000050.1 GCA_900539345.1 uncultured Coriobacteriaceae bacterium
CATCCTACCGGCGGGGGCGGACAACTTATGTCAACGGTGGTCTAACAGAGAGTTATCTTTCGAAAGATGTGCCTGCCGACTAGCCGTTGCGTGTCCGGTGACCACGGTGCCCGCCCTCCGCGTCTGCTTTTGTGATGGCTGCACATGTTGGATACAAGGGCCTGGCTGGATGGCAGTAGTGTGGGTGCGGGCGTTTTTGTGGCGTGTTGAGCGTTGCTTGCATGCTGCCTGGCGCCGCAGCGGTTTGATTTTCAGCGGGGTACGAAGGAGCTTTGGATGGGTCAGCATTTTGCACATGGCGCCGGCGCGGACGATGCGGCGGGCGTATCCGTAGGGGAGGGTGTCGGCGAGGCGGCGGCCCGCAAGCCCCGTCGTGGGCACGCGGTGCTGCTTGCCGTGCTCAGCGTGCTGGCGGCGCTCGCCATCGCGCTCGCCGCGGGCGGGACGAGCCTGGTGGGCTCGGCCCAGGCGCTCGTGGCCGAGGCGCAGGGGCTCTCGACCACGGTCGGCCAGCTCGAGACGGCCGTGAAGGCCGGCGACGGCGCGGCCATGCAGGCCTGCACCGACGACATGCGCGCGGCTGTCTCCTCCATGCGCTCCGAGCTCGAGGGGCCGCTGTGGGGCTTCGCCTCCCTCGTGCCGGTCTACGGCAGCGACGTCACGGGCGCCAAGTCCCTGCTCGACATCGCCGGTAACCTCGTCGACCAGGTCCTGACCCCCCTGTCCGACACCATGGCGGCGTGCCCGCCCTCCTCGCTCATGACGGACGGCGCGGTGAACGCCGACGCCCTGCAGCGCTACAGCGCGCTCGTGACCCAGATCGAGCCCGCGCTCGACAAGGCCGTGCAGGACCTCGACGCGCTGGGCACCTTCAACATCGACCAGCTCAACGACGCGGTGGACAAGCTGTCCGAGCCCCTGCACGAGGCGAGCGAGATGCTCGCGGCCTACGGGCCCCTCCTCGAGAGGCTGCCCGAGTTCCTCGGATGCGACGGGCCGCGCACCTACCTGCTTGTGGCCCAGTGCAACTCCGAGCTGCGCGCCACGGGCGGCTTCCCCGGCGCGTGGGGCACCCTCACGGCGGACGGGGGCCGCGTGTCGCTGAGCGAGTTCGTCTCCATGGGCAAGCGCGAGGTGACCTTCGAGATCACGGGCGAGGAGCAGGCGGTCTTCGGCGCCGAGATGGGCATCAGCGCCTGCAACCTCAACGACACGCCCGACTTCACGCGCGCGGGCTACCTGTTCTCCCAGGCGTGGCTCGCCTACCACGGCCAGCAGGTGGACGGCGTGATCGCGGTGGACCCGGTGTTCCTCCAGCGCCTCATGGCGGCCACCGGCAGCAGCGTCACCACCGAGGACGGCACGCTCGTGGACGGCACCAACGCCGCCCGCATCCTCTCGAGCGACACGTACTGGCGCTTCGGGGACGACAACGCCTCGCAGGACGCCTTCTTCGGCGAGGTGGCCGCCGCGGCCGCCGGCAAGGTCATGGAGAACCTCGGCTCGGCGGACCTCATGGGCCTGGTGGACACCATCTCGGCCAACGCCAAGGAGGGCCGCCTGCTCGTGTGGTCGCCCGACGCCGAGGTGGAGCAGGCCCTGGGCGCGGTCGAGGGCATCACGGGCGCCCTGGGCTCCGACCCGCTCGAGCCCGTGGTTGGCCTGTACCTCAACGACAACACCTGGGCCAAGATGTCCTGGTACCTGCTCATGGACACGCAGGTGGTGGGCAGGACCGAGAACCCCGACGGCACGGTGACCTACGACATGGCGACCACCATGACCAACTCCCTCACGCCCGAGGAGGCCGAGGTGGCGCCGGGCTACATCGCCGGCAGCGGCCCCTTCAAGCGCAGCCGCGACGACATGTACAACCAGGTGCTCCTGGTGGCCCCCGCGGGCGGCTCGATATCCGGCGCCGCGGTGAGCAACGGCACCGGCGAGTTCGTGCAGTCGACCCTCTACGGCCACGAGGTGTGGGTGGGCAGCGTCAACCTCTACGCCCAGGAGAGCGCCACCGTGACCTACAGCGTCACCGTCGCTCCCGGCGCCGCCGAGCTCGAGTACCACCAGACCCCCCTGGCGCAGGGCTAGGCGCCCGAGCGCGAACCGAATAGCCTCGCAAGACCGAAGCGGCTGCCGGCGCCCATGCGCCCGCGGCCGCCTTTCGGTTGGGGGAGGCGGGCGGCGGATTCCAGTGTGGGATAGCGCTGTAGGTAGCAGCGTGACAAACATGCCCGGCTCCCATCCTCCTGTCCTCTTTCGGACGGTTCCCGCCTTATTTCTCGGTGTCTCCATCTCTCTGGAGCCGCTATAGTCTTTCTTGACTGAAAGCCCCGAACACTTAGCCGCCGCCCGCGCACATCGCGCTCATCTGCCCGCCGCCACCCCCGAAAGAAGGATGCATCATGGTTGTCCCCAGCACGCTTTGCAGCAATCTGTACGACTTCGCGTTTTGCCCTGAGCCTTGCTACGACCGGCTGATCGACCTGGCCGATCCCGAGGACTGGGGGCCCGGAAACCGCATCCTCAAGAACTACCTGTCGTTCTCGTTTAGCCGCGCGGTCTTTCTCGTGGGGCGCGACGCCGACCATGCCGCGCCGTCTTCGCTGCCGCTCGTGTTCGACAGCGAGCGATGCCTGTTCAACACCGGCCTCTACACCCGCCGCTACGAGACCATCTACGCTCTCTTTGAACCAAATACCAGGCCCGATGCTCGCCAGCGCTGGTTTCTCAAGGGCTTCTTCAAGGAGAGCGACCCCGCGCTGGTGGCGTTCGAGTACCTGCCGTGCCGCGTGCACTTTGCCGAGGACCCCTCCGAGCTGGTCTTTGACTACCGCCTGCCCATCCGCTGCAACATCGACCATATCCTGGGCGACGAGGAGAACCTCACGCGCATTCCCGAGGCTCTGATGGGCGAGGAGAACTCGCTGCTGCTACGCCGCGCCTTCGAGGGAGCCGTGGTCGAGGCCGCCCGCCGCGCCGCCGCCAACTACACCCTTGCCGTGCCGCAGTTCTACGGCGGTCGCATCCAGCTGCTGCTGCCTTTGTGCCTCACGGGCGACAAACCCGAGCTGGCGCTCGCCGTGCAGCGCGAGGACGGCTTCTACTCGGCCCGCACCTGCCTGACGCTTGAGATGGCCTACAACAACGCCCGCCTCATCTGCCGCCCCGAGACCTCGTGGATTAAGCGGTAGCGGGCGCAGGCGGCAAGGCGGGCGCTTGGCTGGTGCAAGATTAGCGGCGCCTCTGTCTGGGCAGCCGGCGCTTCGAAAACGTCGCAACCGCGGTGGGGTTCTATGCGAAATACGTCGCAGGGATGTAGTGCTAATGCTCAAAAAACGTCGCAGAGACATGGTGAAAGCATTTAAAAAACGTCGCACAGGTACCGTATTACTATGCTAAAAACGTCGCATAAGCGTGTTGCTATATGCTAAAATACGTCGCAATACGTCGTATACCTGGTATGATTGGCGGTCAATGAGATGGCGATTGAACGCAGGCTTATGCAAAAACTCGAATCCTGGAAAGCCAACCCTGCGCACAGGGCGCTGCTGCTTGATGGGGCGCGCCAGGTCGGCAAGACGTTTGCGGTTCGCGCCTTTGCCAAGAGCCACTACGACATCTTCCTTGAGATCAATTTTGTTGAGACGCCAGGCGCTCGGGCGATCTTTGACGGGGACCTAGACGCCGAGACAATCATCATGGGTCTCACCGCTTACTCGGGAACCGCGCTGGTGCCAGGCAAAACGCTCGTCTTTTTCGATGAGATTCAGGCTTGTCCGTGCGCGCGAACTGCAATTAAGTTTCTTGTTGACGATGGCCGCTTCGACTACATTGAGTCGGGTTCTCTGCTGGGCGTTACGTGTCAGCATGTTGAATCTCTGCCTGTGGGATATGAGGAAGAGGTTCGCGTGTTCCCGTTGACGTTTCAGGAGTTTGCTGAGGCGGCGGGTATTCAACGCGAGACTGTCGAGTATGCTCGGCAGGCATGCCAAGACGGCAGTCCCGTGCCGGACGTCATCCATGAGCGGCTTCTCAGGGCGTTTCGGATTTACATGGCGGTGGGCGGAATGCCTGCGGCTGTCCAGCGCTTTGTCGATACGAGCGATTTGGCGCGTGTGCTTGAGGTGCAGAAAGGCATCCTTACCCTTTATCGGCAAGACGTCGCGAAATACGCCCCCAACAAGGCGCACGTCAACGCGATCTTTGATGCTCTTCCTGCCGAGCTTGATGCGAAGAACAAGCGTTTCATGCTGAGCGACCTGTCCAAGGCGGCGCGCATGGAGCGCTATGCGAGCGATTTCATGTGGCTCGCCGATGCCGGTGTCGCCCTACCGTGCTACAACGTGACCTCGCCCGTTGCTCCTCTTCAGATCAACATGCAGCACAACCTTTTCAAGCTGTTTCTGTGCGACACCGGTCTTTTGAGCGCCGCGTCGGTCGGTGCGGTGCAATTCCCCCTCTTGCAAGGAGACGTCTCTATCAACCAGGGGGCTTTTCTTGAGAACGTGATTGCCCAGCAGCTTGTTGCGAGTGGGTTCAAGCTGTTTTACTACGACAAGAGCAAGATAGGCGAGATCGACTTCTTGATGCAGCGCGGCTCTCGCGTTGTTCCGCTGGAGGCGAAGTCGGGCGGCGATTACATGCGGCACAAGGCGCTCGACAACCTCATGGCGGTGGGGGAGTGGGGGCTTGAGGAGGCCATCGTCCTGTGCGGCGCCAATGTCTCCAGGCAAGGCGGCGTGAAATACCTGCCGTGGTATGCGGTGGCGTTTTTGGAACAGGAGAGCTTGCCTGAATCGCTCATCGTGACGGTGTAGGCACGATACGTTTGCGCCGCGCCCGCCTCGTCTGCCGCCCCGAGACCTTATGGATCAAAGGGGTGGCAGGCGCCGACGGTGGGGTGGGCACTTAGCTGATGCAGGGCGGATAAGAGGCAGTAGGCGCAGCCGGTGGGGCGGGCGCTTGGTTGGAGTGAGGCAGATAAGAGGCCAAAGCAAAAAAGCCGCCTTGAACCGAGCAAAAAAGCCGCCTGGATTTGAGCAAAAAAGCCGCCTGGGCTTGTGCATCCAGTGCAGGGCGGGACTATCCCAGTGCGACGTCGAGCACCATCATTACGCTGAAACCCACGGCGAAGAAAACCGTGCCGATGTTGGAATGGCGGCCCTGGGACATCTCGGGAATGAGTTCCTCAACCACGACGTAGAGCATGGCGCCTGCCGCAAAGCTCAATAGATACGGCAGCGCCGGGATCACGAGCTGCGCGGCAAGAATCGTGAGAACGGCGCCGATGGGCTCCACGATGCCGGACAGCACGCCGCCCGCAAACGCCATGCCCTTGCTTTGCCCCTCGGCCCGCAGCGGCATGGAGATGATCGCGCCCTCGGGGATGTTCTGAATGGCGATGCCGAGGGATAAGACGAGCGCACTTGCCGCTGTGACCTGCGCGTTTCCCGCGAGGAAGCCTGCATACATCACGCCGACCGCCATTCCCTCGGGGATGTTGTGCAGGGTCACCGCCAGCACCATCATCGTGGTGCGCTCCAGCTTGGTTTTTGGTCCTTCCGCCTGCTCGCTGCCCACATGCAGGTGGGGGATCAGATGGTCGAGGGCAAGCAGGAAAAGCACGCCGATCCAGAATCCGGCAAACGCCGGGAAGAAGGCCAACCTGCCCATGGGCGCCGATTGCTCAATGGCCGGGATCAGCAGGCTCCAGATTGAGGCAGCCACCATCACTCCCGCGGCAAAGCCCGCAAGGGAGCGTTGTACCAGGTCACCTAGGGATTTTTTTATACAGAGCGCACAGGCCGCGCCCAGTGTCGTACCCAAGAAGGGAATCAGAATCCCAAGAAATGTCTCCATGCACCTCACCGCCGAGTGTCTCTGTTTGCTTGTCGCTGTCTACCGGTCGCGCCGCGGAAGAGAGGGCCTTGTTGGGCTTCGAGCTCGCGCCCTGGCACTTCGACCATCTTCCATGATATTGGAAATTGCTACTCTACATCGGTGAGTATAATAGTTAGATACAACTAACTAGATTGCACCGAAAAAGCTCCTTTCTTGCTTGCCGTAGAGCTGCCTCGCTCCCTCGCTTTTTGCCGAGCATCGCTCATGTATTTTGCCGAACGACCTTCATGTAATTTGTCGAATGAGATTCACGTATTCTGCCGAACGGAGATTCGAGCATTGGGAGTGCAGCAAGAAATCTATTGAGGTTGCGCGACAAGATGTGCGCGAATCCGTCGGCACAGAACGCGCGGCCGGCATTCCTTGCCGTCGTGGTGGGGCGCGGAAACCTCGCTTATACACGCGACGATGGCGTGCACGTGATTCCGGCGGCACTGCTGGGGGCATAGGGCCGGCAGTTTCTTGCTCGAAGGCTGATTCTTGGAAGGGCGTGCTTGCGAGGGGTTGCCCTTACCGTCTGCCAAGGCGGCGCATTATGGCTTGAAGCTGCGGCTACTTTGCTTGTCCCACGCTCTCTCCAAACAGGCTGATGAGCTCTTGTTTGCTGGTGACGCCGGCTTTGCGGTAGATGTGGATGGCATGGGTCTTCACGGTGCCGGCAGTCACGTAGAGCTGCTCGGCGATGAAGGGCAGGCTGCGGCCTTGCACGAGGTAGCGGCACACTTCGGCCTCGCGCGGTGTGAGACCCAGGGTTTGGGCGAAGCTGTCGAGTCGCGAGGCCTCGGCGGATGCGGCGTCTGCGGGCGTGGAGGCGGCCGCCGCAGCGGCTGGGGACGAGGTACCTGCGAATATGGTGCTTGCGGAAGCGGCCTTCGTTCCCGCCGTCGCGACCTGCGGGGACAGGCGCCCGTTGTCGGATGCGTCAGGCGAGGTCGCGCCGTCCTCGTCGCCCGTCTTCCTTGCCCCTTCGAGCTTCGCCACGCGCCTTGCCAGGCTATCAGTTGTCAAAACCAACAGGTAGAAGAGGGCAAACACTCCAATCGCGCATGCCAGGGGCAGCACGGCCTCGCCCATGCCGGGAATCTCGCTCATAACGTCGCTCACGGCGCGGCCGCCTGCATTCCCCAGGAACACCACGCCGCCCACGAGGCCCTGTCCCACGCTGAACGCCAGCAGCGGCGAGGCGCCGGTCTGCTGGGTAGACTCGGTCACCTTCAAGATGACGAGTACCTGCAGGAAAAGGCTCGCGCCCGTGACGAGCGCTCCCGCCAGCGCCCCGCTCCGGTCCGGTGCCACGAGCAGCAACAACATCCCGAGCACCGAAAACGGCAGGCAGTAGCGGTAGAGCAGCCCGATATCCAGGCTCAGTGCGCCTTGGCTCACCGCGATGAGCGCCACGGCGGTGATGCAGCAGCACACAAGGAAGCCGCCCGGGAAGATGGTCTGCGCACCCGTGTAGCTCGAGCCCATGAGCAGCGACGTCACGAAATTGCCGATGAGTGCCGCTGCCGAGAACAGCGCCATGGCGCGCCAGGGGAGGATACCTGCGTTCACCAGGCCGGCCGAAGCCTCGCCGGGCATGCGTTCCTCGGGCCACACCTCGCGCGTGAGCTGATGCCTGCGCCAGGAGTCGAGAAGCCACAGCCCCGCCGATGTCAGGGGCAGCAGGCAGGCGATGAGTGTGGATGCCCGGCTCGGCAGTGCCGGAATCGCAAGATAGATGATGTATCCCAGCAAGAAGGAGAGCAGTACGAGCTGGCGCATGCCGCGCGACCCCAGCGAGAAGCGCGCGCCCCAGGCCACCGTGAGTACGAGTCCCGCCGCGCCGTACACGACGCCGCATGCGATGACGGCCGCGCTGATCCATCCAGGGCTGCCTTGCGGTCCCGCCGGCATGCCCATCAGGAGGGAAATCGCCCACGACGCGCCGGCGAGGCATACGCCTGCCGCCAAGACCACAGCGGGGGAGAGGCCGGGGTGCCGGCGGCGCAGCAGGCCGACGAGCGCGACAGCAAGCAGGGCCAGTGTGAGCTGCGAGGCGTAGTAGGCGTACTCGATGCCGATGCTTGTTACCACGTAAGCGTGGGGAAAGAGCGCCGTGCTGAGGTTGGCCACGTAGCCCCAAGCCCACAGGCACGCCGCGCCCACCACGGTACACAATGCCGAGCGGCGCTGCGTCCAGTCCGTCCAGCCGTGCCTTGTTTGGTCCCCCGCGCGCCCCGCCATGTCTACTCCGCTCTCTATACCGCCATGTAACTGGCAGTTTACTACATCTCTACCATTTGGGGAGATGCGCTTCGAAGGCCGTACGATGCATGATGAGGCCGTCGGGTGGCAATGGTGCCGCCCATCCGGGTCGCTCGGGCTTCTTGCTCGGGGCCGGCCCACGACGAAACCAAGGGGGTTTCACGCATGGAGAAGAACTATCCCGAACTTGCCCGCGAGGCCATGAACCGCCGCACGTTCATCACGGCCGCCAGCGCCAGCGCTGCCTTTGCCGCCGCCGCTAGCATGGCCGGTGTCGCCCTGGCCGACGATGCCGACAAGAACGCCGACGCGAGCAAGCCGCACGCCGAGGGCTCGCTTGCCGCCGCCAACCAGGCCGCCGGCACCGCCAACGCCTGCTATCCCACGAACGACCCCAACCTCTTCCCTCCCTGTGCTGCAGGCGAGGGTGAGATCGCCTTCGTGGCCGAGCCCATCGCCGACGCTGACATCGTTGCCACCTACGACGTCGACGTCGTGGTGTGCGGCCTTGGCCCTGCCGGCGACGCCGCCGCCCTTTCCTGCGCCGACCATGGTCTCAAGACGGTCGCCGTGGAGAAGCGCGCCGTCGCCAACTATTGCTCCGCCACGCTGGGCGGCACCAACTCCAAGATTCACAAGCACTGGGGCGTGGAGTTCGACGAGGCTGAGTGGCTCCACGACGCCATGGTGGACAACGGTTTCCGCGGTAACTTCGACCTGTACAAGCGCTACCTCGAGTGCAACGGCGAGGCCGTGGACTGGTACGTCGACCACCTCATGAAGGCCGGCGATAAGACCGAGGACGACTTCCCCCTCACCTTCAACGCCACGGGCGACTTCCCCGACTTCCGCGATTCGGCCGACGCCACGAGCCTCTCGCGTTCCTGGAACACGAGCTTCAACCTGCCTTTCACTCCTGCCGACCTGTCCGCCCTGCTGCCCCAGCTCATCGAGGAGGCCGGCGCCGAGGTGCGTTACGAGTGCCCCGCCTGCCAGCTTGTGACCGATGAGAACGGTGCCGTGACGGGCGTCATCGTCAAGAGCGCCGAGGGCTACGAGAAGTACAACTGCGCCAAGGGCGTCGTGCTCGCCACCGGCGGCTACGGCTTCAACCTTGAGAAGCTCCAGCGCTGCTGCCGCCCGCGCGACCTTGCTCTGTGCGGCTGGATGAGCCCCTCCACCGGCAACACCGGTGACGGCCACGAGATGGCTGTGGCCATCGGCGGCATCGAGGACGAGTACCCGCACTCCCTCATGCTCGACCCCATGCAGCTCATGCCTTACCTGCGCGTGAACAAGCTGGGCAAGCGCTTCACGCCCGAGTACGAGCCCTACAACCACCTGGCCTGCGCTATCCAGGCTCAGCCCGGTGCCTGCGACTACTACATCGTCGATGGCGCCATCGCCGACAAGATTGACGCCATCTGGACGCCCTCCAGCTCCTGCTACGGCCCCAAGGAGGTCTGGGTTGGTGCCGCTACCAGCGAGAACGCCCTCAAGGCCGACACTCTTGAGGAGCTCGCGGAGCTCATGGGCGTGCCTGCGGACGCGTTCGTGGCCACTATCGAGCACTGGAACGAGATGTGCGACGCCGGCGAGGATTCCGACTTCCACTTCCCCGGCGCGATGATGGCCAAGATCGACACGCCGCCCTTCTACGCCAACCTCGAGGGCGCCGAGGCCCTCTGCACCGCCGGCGGCCTGCAGGTGGACATTCACTCCCGTGTGCTCAACACCGACTTCCAGCCCATCCAGGGCCTGTTCGCCGTGGGCCTCACTTCGGGCGGCATGTTCAACAACACCTACCCGCACAACCTCAACTGCCTGTCCCACACTCGCAACTGCACCTTTGGCTACCTCGTGGGCAAGTACCTCTCCGGCGACGAGAGCTAAACACCCACTGCGGGCTGATGTTCGCTTCTTGCGGCACTGGCCGACCCGACCCAGTCAGACTCGGATGGGAGGGCAGCATCCTCGCCGCGAGCTGATGTCTGCTCCCCGTGACGCTGGCTGGGCTTGAATTGAAAGAAGGGCGCACTTCCGGCTTCACTGCCGGGGGTGCGTCCTTTTTGCGTTGGGGGTAGGAGTCGGTTCTTGCCTGCTTGTGCCGCATTTTGCGCCAAAGCTGGGAAATTAACATACATTTCAGGATTTTGAAAATCTCGCCAACTGGGGCTTTGATGATTTAACATACATTTGGACTGATGAAATGTATGTTAAATGAGACGGGCAAGTGTAAAGAGGGGACGGTTGGTGCCTCACTTGCGAATTTGACCGTCGTTTTTTGTCGGGCGTTGTGGGGGTTGCGGGCTTGTTCGCATCTCGCTTGCGCGTTTGGTGGTCTTGCGTGCTGGGTGGCGCTGGGATGGCGGGGCTGTAGGCGCCTTGCTTGCATGGCTGACGGCCATTGCCGCCAGGCAGTGCGGGGGATGCGCGGCTGCCAGCTTGCTCGCATGCTCTGCGGTCTTGCTGCCGGGTTGGCTGACCCGTCGGCCTCTCGCTTGCCCGCTTGGCGCTCGCTGCTGGGGGATGGTATGCTGCGTTTGTCTGGCAGCGTTGCACCGTGCCTACGGGGGGTGGGCTAGTTGTTTGCGCCAATCGATCTTAACCAGCGGCTTCCACGTCTGGGGGCTGATGTACAGGCGTGGCTTTCGTGCTCGGAGACCGCGCTCGTGCGGCTCGAGGATCGAGCGGAGGGTTGCGAGGTACGCGGCGCACTGCACCGGGTGCTTTCTCGCTTGGAGGCCGTTTCCTCGGTGAGGGTCGAGGGGCGCCGACCCCGTCTGTCCACGGTTCTCAAGATTGAGTCGCTCCTGTCGTTCGACGGCACCGATTCGGCCGACCGGGTCGCCGCCCTCGACGCGCTCGATTTCGACGATGAGGAAGACCGCGAGGCAGCCATCGAGGCCGTCTATTATCAGATGGCGCTCGGCATGATTTACTGCTCGATGGGCCCGGGCACGCCGTTTACCTCGCAGACCATGCTTGACATCCATTCGATGCTGCGGTTTGGCCGCCTCGCTTCGGAGTCGGGCACAAAGGTGCGCACGCGCGAGTACCGTCCCCGCACGCACGATGACGGCACGCCGCTCCATGTGCCGCCCACGCCCGCCGAAGCCCCGGCGCTGCTCGACGAACTCTGTGCGTTCGTAGACTCGGATTTGTACTCGCCCATCGGCCAGGCGGCCGTCGCGCATTTCCAGCTTGAGGAGATAAAGCCGTTCAAGACGGGCCTGGACCGCACGGGCAGGCTCATGTCGCATGCCATCATCTACCGGCGCGGACTTTCGCGCGGGCTTGTTGCGCCCATCGGCTTGGCCCCGGCGATCGATACCGACAGACACGCCCGGTCGCTTTTGCCGTACAGGTTCGAGGATACCCAGGGGCGCGTTGACGTCGATGAGGCCGTGGGCCGTTGGGCGCGCTTCTGCGCCGAGTCGGTGCTTGTGTGCTGCCAGGCGGCCGACGTGTACTTGGGGGAGATCCTCTCCCTGCGCGACGCCTGGCTCGAGCGTTTCGGCAAGCCAAACAAGGGCTCGGCCGTAGGCGCCCTGCTGGGCCTCATGCCTGGTCAGCCCGTACTCACGGTGCGCCAGGCGGCGCTGCTTCTAGGACGCAGCATCTCATCCACCAACGAGGCACTCCTGCGCCTGGAAGACGCGGGCATCGTCGCCTCCGAGGACGGCTTCGGCCGTAACAGAATCTATCGCGCCCCCGAAGCCGAGGGCTTGCTCGAAAGTCTGGAGAACAGGCTCATCCCCAACCGCCCCGTTGCACGTGACTCTTTCGGCGGGTAAGACCAGCCGACGGATGTTCCCGCGCGCCCTGTGTCCCCGCACCTTCGTCGGTGCCCCCGAATGAGTTTCGTGGAGCTTGAGACTGACAGCCGGGCGAGCCCGGGCGCAGTCTCGGCGGGCCGGACGGCCACCGGACGAGTTTCGGCGCAGCAATCCCGACCTGCCTGGCAGCCAAACGGGTTTCGGTGCAGCAATCCTGACCCTCCTGGCAGCCAGGCGGGTTTCGGTGCAGTGATTGTGGCCGATCAGGGCTCGGATTCCCCGTTTTGGCCGTTCGGGCGCCAAAACGGCGGGGCTCGATTGGTCTTTCCGTTGTTTTTACAACGAAATACTCAGGCAAACCCGGCGCTCGCCGGTGTCGATGGAGTCCCGACTGCACCGAAACCCGTTTTACTGCCAACGCACCCGCCAAGACTGCACCGAAACCCGTTTAGCCGCCACCGGGGACGGGACCCCCGGCGTTCCTCCGGCACCGGGCCACGCGATATAGCCGCACCCCCGCTCCCGTTGTCCGCATTGTCCCCTGTCCCCCACGCCCCCGCCCGCGCCCGTTCCGACTTTTTCGATTTCCCGCAAACTTGCGCCATATGGCCGTCCAAGGCCGTATTCTTCTGGCTCAAGGAGGGACGACAAGGGGATTTGCGCCAGTGAAACGCCATAGATGCAGGTAGACCTGCCAACGTGCAGCGGTGATGCATGCCGCCGCCCGGGTGTTTGCGTCGCATTTTTCCCTTTACTTGCGGGCTGCAGACTGTGGGTGCCCCTTTATTTGCCATGAGCTCGTTAAATAAGGAGGGATCCTTGTGATTGAGCGCACCAACGACATGCACGGCCAGCTGAAGCTTGGTCGTCGCCAGTTCCTCAAGGCAACTGCCGCCGCGGGTCTGGTCGCTTCCGTTCCTCAGGTGCTCGTGCCCGCCGCCAAGGCCGACGAGGCCGTCGCGCCCGACCCTTTGGCCGAGAAGCTCGACCTTTCCGCAGGTCAGGTAGCCTACGACAAGACCGCCCGCTCGGTGTGTGCCCCCAACTGCGTCGGCAGCTGCGGCATCCAGACCTATGTGAAGGACGACGTCATCCAGAAGGTCGAGCCCGCCGAGTACCCCGATCCGGCACACAAGCGCATCTGCCTGCGCGGCATCTCCAACGCCATGCAGCGCGTTTACTCCGCCGACCGCGTGAAGTACCCCATGAAGCGCGTGGGCGAGCGCGGCTCCGGCGAGTTCGAGCGTATCTCCTGGGACGAGGCTTTCGAGCTCATCCATGAGAAGATGCAGTACAACATGGACACCTACGGTCCCGAGTCCAACGCGTTCCTCGGCATGACCGGCAACTATGGCGTGGGCCATCAGAAGTACTGCAACATGATGGCGAACACCTTCGACGCCACCGAGATCTCCAACTTCGGCATCATGGGTGACCTTGCCATGAACCTGGCGTACCTCCCCACGCTCAACGTCATGCAGGAGGCCAACGAGTGGGAGGACATGAAGGGCTCCAAGAGCATCATCATGTTCGGCTGCAACTACGCTGAGACCAACATGCAGGACATGCACTTCGTCTTTGACGCCCAGGAAGCCGGCGCCAAGCTCGTCGTGGTCGATCCGCGTTTCTCCCGCACCGCTGCCAAGGCCGACTGGTGGATCCCGATTCGCCCCGGCACCGACGCCGCGATGGTTCTTGCCATGATGAAGCGCATCGTCGACGAGGGTCATGTTGACGAGGACTACATCCGCAACTACACCAACCTTGCCTTCCTGGTAGACGTCGAATCCAAGATGAACGTCATGGACGGCGAGAACTACCTGGTGTGGGACGAGGCTGCCGGCGCGGCCGTGCCCGTTGCCCCCATCCCGGCCGAGAACAAGCCCGCCTACCCCTCGGTCCAGTTCAACCCAAACATGCCCGAGGCTTGCGTCATGCCCGACGGCGCCGCCCTCTACGGCGAGTTCCAGATCGAGGTTGACGGTGCGACTGTGACTGTGAAGCCCGGCTACCAGCTGCTTATCGAGTCGCTCGAGCCCTGGACGCCCGAGGCTGCCAGCGAGATCTGCGAGGTCCCGGCCGAGGACATCGTGAAGCTGGCCGACCTCTACGTCGCCGAGGCGCCCTGCAGCCTGCGCTGCTCCCAGGGCACCAACCGCTACTGGAACGGCCACCTGCCTATGCGCGCCCTCATCCAGCTCGCGGCTATCACCGGCAACATCGGCAAGGCTCACGCCAACGTGAACTGGGCCGGCGGCACGCTCTTCAAGATTCTGTGCTGCTGCTCGCCCGACACGCTGGCACCCCGTGAGGGACACGCCTGCAAGACCCTGCCCGGCACCCAGTGGATCGACATCCTGGCTACCCAGCAGCCCTATCCCATCAAGCTCCTGTGGACGGTGGCGTACGGCTGGGGCACCCAGGGTCCCGACTGGAACCGCGTGGTCAACGAGGCGCTGCCGCAGCTCGACTTCATCATCGTCTCCGAGCAAATCATGACCCCCGGCGCCCGCTATGCCGACCTCGTGCTGCCCGTCACCTCGTACTACGAGGAGCCTTTCGAGATCGTTCCTACCTGGGGCAACATGTACATGCAGGTGCGCGAGCAGTGCATCACCCCCATGTGGGAGGCCAAGACCGACCGCGAGATCGCCCAGGGCGTCTGCGAGAAGTTCGGCATTCTCGAGGATACCACCTGGAAGTACGACGCCGAGACCTTCGGCCGCGACTACATCCTTGGCCGCAACCTCGCGCCTGAGTTCAGCACCATCGACTTCGACGAGCTCAAGGCCAACGGCGTGGCTCGTGCGAACTACCCCCAGCCCTACGTGGCCAACGAGGGTCTGCGCTTCTCCACTGCTTCCGGCCGCGTTGAGGTCTACACCGGTTGGCAGAGCAGCATGGGCGAAGAGCTGGCCACCTACTACGAGCCGCTCGAGGGCAACCGCAGCGAGAAGGCCGCGGAGTACCCGCTCACCTTCATGAACTGCCGCACCGTGTACACCACGCACTCCCAGCACGTCCAGCTGCCCTGGATCCGCGAGATCGCGCCCGAGCCCTGGCTCGAGATGGCATGCGACGACGCGGCCGCCCGCGGCATCCAGACGGGCGACGTGGTCAAGGTCTTCAACGATCGCGGCTGGTACAAGGTCAAGGCCCTGGTCACGCCCGAGATCAAGCCCGGCTGCCTCAACCAGCGTCAGGGCTGGTGGCCCAAGGACTTCCCCGAGGGCAACCACTACGGCACGCTGCTCCAGATGGTCCTGAACCCCGCTCAGGACCTCGTGTACGAGACCAACTACGCACCCTACGACAACCTGGTCCAGGTCGAGAAGGCATAAAGGAGGCTGACGATGAAGTACGGTTTTGCAATCAACCTGCACCGCTGCATCGGTTGCCGCACCTGCACCGTCGCATGCAAGATGGAGCACCGCCTGTCCGAGAACATCCAGCGCATCCGCGTGCTGAACGACGCGGGCGAGACCACCTACGACGTGCCCGTGGGCGAGTACCCCAACGGCCTGTCGTTCACGTGGCGCCCCGTGCCCTGCCAGCACTGCGACAACCCCGTGTGCGTTGAGGTGTGCCCGGCCGGCGCCACGTACAAGCGCGAGGACGGCATCGTCGTGGTGGACGAGGAGGCCTGCATCGGCTGTGGCCAGTGCGTCGCCGCCTGCCCCTACGGCGCACGTCAGATCGACCCCGTCACCCCGGTCGTTCAGAAGTGCTCGCTGTGCTTCCACAGGCTCGACAACGGCATCGAGACAACGATGTGCCAGCTCACCTGCCCCAACCGCGCCATCACGGTGGGCGATCTCGACGATCCCGAGAGCGACGTCTCCAAGCTTATTGCCCAGTACGGCGGCGAGCAGTGGATGGCCGAGGAGGGCACGAGCCCGAACGTGTACTACTTCGACTCCGTGCCTAAGAAAGAGTTGTAATATCTAGCTAGTCGAGCACGCGGGCGGGGTGTGAGGCGGCGGGTGTTGTCGCAGGCCCGCCCCACGCCGTGAGATTTGAGAGTTGCGCGCGGGGTGGGGGATGGGGCGGCTTCGATGTTGCGTCAGAATCTCGCGCTGCGAGGTCCAAAGCTATGCGGGGGCGGGGCGTGCCTGGTTGGATGGGGCACGGCCCCGCCCCTTTGACGAAGTGGGCACCACGGAAGGGAGACGGCGATGGCCGACAGGGACGTCAACGAGACACTGGATGCACGCGTGGAAGGGGCATGCGCTGCCTCGACGGCCATCCTGTGGGGAACGCTCGCGCAGGGCTTGCTGCGCCCCACAGCCGAGCTGGCCGCCAGCCTGAAGTCGGGCGCGCTGGTGGGCAAGCTCGGCTCTGTGGTGAGCGGCGAGGCCTCCGTGAACCTCATGCAGTCGCTGAGGCTGCTGGCTGAGTTCGGCGCCGAGAACCACGGCCTGTCCGACGACGAGCTGCGCCTGAAGCTCGAGGTTGAGTACAACCGCCTGTTCGTGGGCCCCCTCAAGCTCATTGCCCCTCCCTACGAGAGCTACTACGCCAGCGCCCGTGCCGACGGGGAGGGCGGCAGGCTCAGGACGCAGGACGAGTTTGACGTGCGTGCGGCGTACAAGGCGGCCGGCTACGACATGCCTGCGGAGTTCGTGGACTTGCCCGACCACATCGCCATTGAGCTGAACTTCCTGGCCATTCTCGCGCGGGACGAGGTGGACGCCTGGGAGGCGGGAGAGACCTCGCGCGCCGTTGCCTTGCAGGACACTGCCGACGACTTTGCCGCCGAGCACCCCTGCCGCTGGCTGGCCCAGCTGTGCGACCGCGTGGACGAGGGCGCGTCCCTGCCCGTGTATCCTGCCCTTCTGCGCATCGCCCGCACCGTGTTGGGCGTGTAGGGGAGGGGCTGGCAAGCCGGCGGGGGCGATGACTGCCGCGGGAACATAGGGCATTCGCACCGTCGTACGCGACAGTCGGTTTTCAGCTCGTCGCTGAGCTGCGGTGTCGTTCATAAGAAAGCACGCTTCAAGGGCCCTCCGGGGCCCTTTTCGTTGGCAAACAGTGCAGGGGCATATACGCTTCGTGCGCAGGGCCGAGCGGTCGTGTGGGCGACTCGCATTCGCGAGTCCCGGGCCATGCGAGAAATCGCCTGGCATGCGCTGGATGAGGGGTTTCGCGACGGGTGTCAACTCTCGAATGCTGGAGGACTTTGAGCCTGCCCGGGCGCCCCAGTTTCGTGGTTGTGTGGCGCAGATTGAATTACTTTGAACTCGATATTGAACTTTTGAAACAGAGCGTTCATACTGCCCTCAGTGAAATTGAACTTTTGAGCGAGGGCACCCACGGCGTCCTCGCAGAAATTGAACTTTTCGAGTTTGACTGAAGGAGGCGAGAGATGGAAATTGAACTTTCTGGCGACGGCACCACGTTTGCCGAGCGTCTGAAGGAAGCCATGCAAGCGAGTGGCATGAAGCAGGTCGACCTGGTAAACGCCGCTGCCGCACAGGGCGTGAAGCTGGGAAAGAGCTACGTGAGTCAGTATGTCACCGGCAAGACGATTCCTCGCGCCGACATTTTGAACTTTCTGGCCGAGGCACTTGCCGTCGACGTTGATTGGCTGCGCGACGGCCCCTGCGCACCCCAGGCCGCAAACCTGCGCGTCGAGCTAGCCAGTGAGCCAGACTCGAATTCCACCGCTGCCGATTGCTCCGAGTGCGATATCCCTGAGTCCGCTCCTCCCGCTCCCGACCTCTCGGATTTGTCCGAGCCCCGCACTACCACCCCAACTCTTGCCCGTCCCGCCAAGGAAGGAACCCCCATGCGCCAGTTCAAGAAGTCTTCCAAGCTCGATCACGTGCTCTACGACGTCCGCGGCCCCGTGGTCGACGAGGCAAACCGCATGGAGCAGGCGGGCACGCACGTGCTCAAGCTCAACATCGGCAACCCCGCCCCCTTCGGCTTCCGCACGCCCGACGAGGTCGTGCAGGACATGTCGCGCCAGCTTGTCGACTGCGAGGGCTACTCCAACTCGCACGGCCTGTTCTCCGCTCGCAAGGCCATCATGCAGTACGCCCAGCTCAAGCACCTGCCCAACCTGGACATGGACACCATCTACACCGGCAACGGCGTCTCCGAGCTCATCCAGCTCAGCATGATGGCGCTGCTTGAGAATGGTGACGAGATCCTCATCCCCAGCCCCGACTACCCCCTGTGGACGGCGTGCGCCACGCTGGCCGGCGGCAAGGCCGTGCACTACGTGTGCGATGAGCAGGCCGATTGGTACCCCGACATCGCCGACATGGAGTCGAAGGTGACCGACCGCACCAAGGCCATCGTCATCATCAACCCCAACAACCCCACCGGTGCCGTCTATCCCCGCGAGGTGCTCGAGGAGATCGTCGAGATCGCCCGTCGCCACCAGCTCATGATTTTCTCCGACGAGATTTACGACCGCCTGTGCATGGACGGCGTCGAGCACGTCTCCATTGCCTCTCTGGCCCCCGACCTTCCCTGCGTTACGTTCTCGGGTCTCTCCAAGTCGCACATGATTGCCGGCTACCGCATCGGCTGGATGGTGCTTTCGGGCAACAAGTACGCCATGAAGGACTACATCGAGGGCCTCAACATGCTCTCCAACATGCGCCTGTGCTCCAACGTGCCCGCGCAGTCCATCGTGCAGACGGCCCTCGGCGGACACCAGAGCGTGAACGACTACATCGTTCCGGGCGGCCGCGTCTACGAGCAGCGCAACTACATTTGGAAGGCGCTCAACGAGATTCCCGGCGTGTCGGCCGTGAAGCCCAAGGCTGCGTTCTACATCTTCCCCAAGCTCGACCGCGAGCGCTTCAACATCACCAACGACGAGCAGTTCGCGCTCGACCTGCTGCACGACAAGAAGTTGCTTATCACCTGCGGCACCGGCTTCAACTGGGGCGAGCCCGACCACTTCCGCATCGTCTACCTGCCCCGTCAGGAAGTCCTCGAGGAAGCCATCGCAAAGCTCTCCGACTTCCTCTCCTACTACAGGCAGTAAGCGAAGCTTGAAGCCAAGCGGGGCTTGGCGACGAACGGTATTGAATTGACAAAAGGCGAGGCATGCTTGGATGACGGGCGTGTCTCGCCTTGTTTTGCTTGGGGTGGAAGCACGCCTGAGCTAAGCCAGGCGGGTTCCGCGCAGCCTTACGCCTTCAGGGTGACCCTTGCGAGGTACACGCCGTTTTCGGCCACGCAGGTGAAGCTGCCGTCATGGCGGCGGGCGATGAGGGTCACGATGGACTTGCCCCAGCCGTGCATGTCGTTGATGCTGCGGGGCTGCTTGTGGGCAAGGCGGGGCCTGGAGTGGTGCTCCAGATAGGCATTGCGCACGCGCACTGAGAGGTAGCCGGCAGCTACCAGGGCATCTACCTCGATGAACGGATCCTTTGCGCCTTCATCAGCACACGCCTGGCCGCTCTGCACCAGCTCCTTCGACGCGTTTATCGCGTTGTCGATGAGGTTTGCGAAGGTGGCGCACAGCTCCGCGTCGGGAATGTCGGATTCCTCTGGAACCACGACGTTCACCTTGAACGGAATCTCAAGCTCCTCGCATTGCGACGCCTTCGAGGCAAGAAGCGCATCCACGGCGGGGTTGTCGCACAGGCGCACCTTGCGTGGGGCGAGGGACTGCGAGGCCTGGGCAAGCAAATCTTGCGCTGCTTGAGTGTCGTTGTTGGCGAGGTGTCCTTTGAGCTGCTTGAGCTGGTCAATCATCGCCTTTTGTATCATTCTGGCACGAGCGACCTCTCCGGTCAGCTCACTGGCGCGCTTCTCTTGTGCGGCAAGCTGCTGCTCCAGTTGGCGCGACCGGGCGATGGCCATGTCTTTGCGCTCGGACACAATGAGAACCTTGAACAGGTCGATGTCGTATATGACGGCGGCGAAGCCGAAAAGGCACGCGAGCACGATAACCATGGTCGAAAGCGAGAAGGCGCAGCTGCCGCCGATTGCGAAGAGCATGAGAAACAGCTGGCTCGCGGGATAGAGCATGTTGGCGAGGCGTCGCTTGATGGGCATGTCGCGCATGCGGTGCCATATTACGCATTGTATGATCAAGAAACCCAGGGCGATTATGCCTGCGAAGACGAGGGCGATGAGGCGAGGCATAGGCATGATCACACCGCCTCGCTGTGGTTGGCTTTTTCAAGCTCGGCCAGCAAGTCGTCGGCGTAGGCGTCTGCTTGCTCGAATTCGCCTTGATCAACAAGGACGCTAAGAACCAGCAGGTGGTTGCGCATGTCGTGGCGCAAGTGGGCGGTGGATGCAATCTGCGCGTTGAGGAGAGTGAAGCCGTCGAGTTGCTCTTGCATGCGCTGTTCGAGCTTCTTCGCGTACCTGCGCTCATCGAGGGTGCGCCAGTATCCGCTGACCGAGCGAATGAGCAGAGCGTCGCTCACGATACAAAGTGCGATGAGAACCAGCGCGGCGGTCAGGATGGGGCCGCGATCGCCGGCGTCGCTCACATGCATCATGATGAAGAGGAGCACACATACCAGCAGTGCCTGTGATACGGGCAGGCCACACAGCAGCACCTGCCCCCGTGTTGTGGCCAGGCGCTCGACTTGCTGCTTTTTGAACAGCGTCTTAAACAGTCGTCCCCCTATGAGGACGACAGCAACAAAGAAGAGATGGATGATGGTCGACTGCGTCAGGGGGGCCGACTGAATGGCTTCCAAGGAGTATTCGTTTCCGCCGGCCGCCCACAATGCGCCGCAGGCCGCCTCGCCCAGAAACATGAGGAGCACGGCCATGGCGGTGGCGACGAGCCGCCAGGAGAGAGGGATTGTGCGCCGGTAGAACAGGGGAGGCAAAACGAGCATGCCGGCGGCGGAAATGACGGTATGGGCAACGAGGGAGGGCGTGCCGCCGGCTGAGAGCCTGGCCAAGAGGGCCGCGCAGGAAAGCATCGCCTCCAGGGCCACAAAAAGCCAACGCCTCCGCATGGGCAGAAGCGTTGCCTGGATGTAGATGATCGCAATTTGAGGGACGCTTGGGAGAAGCGCGGACAGAAGTTCGCTCATGAATGAGGTTCCGCCCCGTCTCGCTACAGCCCACGGATTCGACTGAAGAAGAGTTCGCGCACCTCGGCCGAGCGGCTGCGGCTCACCGGAACGGTCGTGCCGTCTGACAGGGTGAGGTTGTGGGTGCCGAGCTGCGCGACGTCGTCGAGGCTTACCAGGTAGCTTTGGTGCACGCGGGCAAAGCCCTCGCCCAGAAGCTCGCCAAGCTCGCCCAGTTGCATGTACGTACGAATGACCTCGCCCTCGGTTTTGGCGCCTGCATGTTTGGTTGCCCTCAGGTGGATCTCGATGACGCGACCCTTGCTCTCGACGTAGACGACCTCTTGGGGATAAATCTTGCGGTCGTTGCGGCCGACATGCACCCGGATGGGTTCTGCGGCATTTTCCTGCAGGTTTGAGAGTGCCCGGTCGAGCGCCTCGTCGAAGTCGTCCTTGTTGACGGGCTTGGTGAGAAACGACACGTGCTTGGTGCGGTACACCTTGGCATGCATGTCTTCGCGGCCGCTGACGTAGATGACCTGTGTGCCGCTTTCCGGGCTGAAGAGCGTGCGGACTGCGTCGATGCCGCAGGGTTCGTCTTCGGCAAGCTGGATGTCCATGAAGACGATGTCGCATGCCATATGGCCGCGCGTCATGCTGCGCGTCAAGTCGCTCAGGCGCGTGAAGCAGTGAACTTCGAGCTCGGTTTTGTCTGCGTACTGGCGTGCCAACTCGGCGATCATGTGTGCCGACAGTTCGCTGTCGTCAAGAACTGCAACCTGATACATGCTCGCCCCCGTCATTCGCTCACTCGTTCGTTTGTCTGCACCTTGGTTTCACGCTAAATGTACATTTTAAGGAGGCTTCGCCAGTTTGTGTGGGTAGATCTCAAGTGGCCTAAGCCCTTCCAGGC
>UQBS01000051.1 GCA_900539345.1 uncultured Coriobacteriaceae bacterium
TCAACGCGCTGACGGACCCGGGCAACTACGCCGTCAGCACCGTCGACGGCACCCTGACCGTGACCCCGGCCAGCATGGGCGACTTCATCCAGCTGACCACGACCGACGCCGAGAAGGCCTACGACGGCACGCCGCTGGCGGCTGGCGAGGCATGGATCGGCCTGGCAGATGGTGTGGACGCCGACCAGCTGCCCGAGGGCTTCCTCGACCAGTTCGCGCTTGAGTACAGCGCGGACGGCACGACGTGGACAGCCGACCCCGCCGACATCACGGCGACGGACGTGGCCGACACCATGAGCGCCGCGGGCGGCAACCCCGTGCAGGTGCGCGTGACTGCCGCGGGCGGCAACTTCGCCGACGAGCTGTCCGGCACCGAGGACGTCGCCGTCACCCCGCGGGCCATCGAGGTCACGGCGGGCAGCGCGTCCAAGGTCTACGACGGCGCACCGCTGACGGACGACACGTGGTCCGTGACGTCCGAGAACGGGTTTGTCCAGCTTGAGGGCAGCGAGCCCGAGGGCTTCGAGAGCGTCTTCATCGAGGGCTCCCAGACCCTGGTGGGCACCTCCGTCAACGCGATCGTCGGCTACGAGTTCAACGCGCTGACGGACCCGGACAACTACGCCGTCAGCACCGTCCCTGGCACCTTGACCGTGACCGACGGCACTGAGAACGATCCCGTTGACCCCGACCTCGTCGTCGTGAAGGCGCATGAAGATGGTACCTACGGGCTGGGCGAGACGGTGGAGTTCACCATCACCGCCACCAACATCTACGATGACGCCCGCACCATGACGTTCGTCGAGCAGGACGGCGTCGAGATTACCGGTCAGGCCGTGTTCGAGAACGTCGAGCCCGGCGCGACCGTGAGCACCACTGCACGTTACACCGTCACCGAGGTCGATATCTTGGCCGGCGGCTTTACCAATACCGTCACCGTAAGCTTCGAGGGCGGTAAGGACTTCGAGGGCAACGACGACGTTGTCGTCGACGACCCCGAGACGCACCTCACCGTGACCAAGGTCACGACGAGCCAGCCTTTCGAGGGCAACGCGTATACGCTCGACGAGACCATTACGTACGAGGTCACCGTTACCAACGACGGCAACCTGACCGTCGAGGGCGTCACGGTCATCGATGAGCTCGCCGGTGCGATTCTGGCTGATGGCGAGAGCGCTGAGGTTGGCACTCTGGCTCCCGGCGAGTCCGCGACGCTGCACTACAGTTATACCGTGACCGAGGCCGATGTGCTGGCTGGCAAGGTCATGAACGTTGCTACCGCCACCGGTACGTCCACCAACCCCGACGACCCCGAGGTGCCCGTCGATCCTGGTACCACCGAGGATCCCGTCGAGACTCCGCGCCCGAGCCTCTTCGCGAGCAAGACGGCCTCCGATCCTGCTGACGGCAAGGCCTTCCAGCTCGGTGAGAAGATTGCCTACACCGTTGAGGTCATCAACAACGGCAACGTGACCATCACCGGCATTGTGGTTAGCGACAAGCTCGAGGGTGCGACCCTGGATGAGGGCCAGACCGACGAGGCCATCACTCTGGCTCCCGGCGATTCCGCGACGCTGCGCTACAGCTACACCGTGACCGAGGCCGACCTCGTTGCCGGCAATGTCACCAACGTCGCTACCGCTACCGGCACCGATCCCGAGGGCAACCCTGTGGAGACCGAGGCCACCACGACCGTGACGACCGAGGAGGCTGTAAGCTCGCTCGACGTGGCGAAGACCATCGTGTCCACGCCCGCCGACGGCAAGGCCTACGCCGAGGGCGAGACCGTTAAGTTCGAGGTCACGGTTGCCAACACCGGCAACCAGACGCTCAAGAACGTCAAGGTCGTCGACAAGCTCGAGGGCGCCGTTTTGGCCCAGGGCGAAAGCGACCTGATCGAGAGCCTGGCACCCGGCGCATCCGCGACGCTGCACTACAGCTACACCATCACGGCTGACGACTTGGGCAAGGAGTTCAAGAACGTAGCAACCGCGACGGCTGAGGACGGCACCACGGACGAGGGCGAGACGCCGGTCATTCCGGTGGCGCCCAGGTCGCCTGAGCCCAACCCGGATCAGCCTCCGGCCCCCAAGCCCGAGCAGCCCAAGCCCGCCATCCCCAAGACCGCTGACGAGACTCCCAGCGGTATGATGGCGATGCTGGCAAACCTCGGCCTGGCTTCTCTGGCAGCAGGTCTGGCGTGCCTGATCGTCACCCCGCGCAGGCGCGACAACTAGCACGTGAGTAAGGCAAGGGGCACCCTGGCGCAAAGCCGGGGTGCCCGCTTGTACGTCGAGGCCGAAAGGGGGCATCGATCATGAGGGATGTGTACTGGCAGTTTCTAAAGGGGCTTTCGCGCGACGAGGCGATTGAGGTGCGCGACGCACTCGACTCGATGCTCTCCGGCTCGGACCCCTTTGAGGGCGATGGCTCGCGCAGTCCCACGTGCCCGCACTGCGGTTGCACGTTCGTCGTGCGCAAGGGCCGCGACCGCGCGGGTGCCCAGCGTTGGCTCTGCACTCAGTGTCACCGCACCTTTGGCCTCAAGGCCTGTTGCAAGGCGGGAAGCGCCGCCGCCGAGCCATGGGGTGCCCCGTGACTGTCCGGCCATCCTCGCCTTTCGGCATGAAGAACGCCCCCGAGTCCGTAGCTGGGCTCGGGGGCGTTCTCTATCATACGTGTTACTAACGCATATGTTACTAACACGTATGATAGCAGGTTATGGTTGAGTGTCGAATGTCGATGATGTATGGGAGGGAATTCGTCGCGCCCTTGATACGCGGGCATAAGGGTTTGGGCCCTTGAGACTAAAAAGCCCCCTCGAACCTGTCGGGATGCCGTAGGTTCGAGGGGGCTTAGGGGTGCTTGTGGGTGGAGGCGTCGCTGCTTCGCGGCGTTGTTTAGCCAGCCTTAGTCGGCTGCGAGAATCTGGTTATATGCGTCGGTGTAGAGCTTTTCCACGTCGGCGTCGAGGCTGTTGAAGACCTCGCAGCGGTTGATGAGCTCCTGGTCGGGGAACACGCCGGGATCCTCAGCGATCTCGGGCTCGATTTCCTTGAGCGCCTCGGTGTTGGGCGTGGCGTACCAGATGTACTCGAAGTTCTTGAGGGCGATGTCGGGGCGGCACATGAAGTCAATCCACTTCTCGGCGTTGGCCTTGTTCTCAGCGTTGGCCGGGATGACCCAGGAGTCGACCCACACGTTGGAGCCCTCGTCGGGCACCACGTAGGCAAGGTCGGGGTTCTCCTCCTTGCAGTAGAGGTACTCGCCGGAGTAGATGCAGCCCAGGATGGCCTCGCCGCCGATCATCTTGTCGCGCACCTGGTCGATGACGTAGGCCTGCACGAGAGGCTTCTGCTCGATGAGCAGGTCGCGGGCCTCGGCGATCTGGTCGGCATCGGTGGTGTTGAGCGAGTAGCCGAGCTTCTTGAGGCCCACGGCGAGAAGGTCGCGCACCGACTTCTGCATGAGGATCTCGCCCTTGTACTGCTCGTCCCACAGCACATCCCAGCTGGTGGGAGGCTCGACCACGCGCTTCGTATCGTACAGGATGCCCATGGTGCCCCAGGTGTAGGGCACGCTGAACTTGTTCTCAGGGTCGAACTGCTTGGACGTCTCGATCTGAGCGGCGGCGATGTTCTTGTAGTTGGGGATGTTGTCGAAGTTGATCTCGGCAAGGAGGCCGTTCTTGCGCATCTTGTCGATCATGTAGTCGCTGGGGCACACCACGTCGTAGACGGTCTGGCCCTGCTCGATGATGGGGTACATGATCTCGTTGGTCTCAAAGGTGTCGTAGACGACCTTGATGCCGGTCTCCTCCTCAAACAGGGAGACGACGTCTTCGTCGATGTACTCGCCCCAGTTGTACACGTAGAGCTCGCCGGAATCGGCCTTGGTGGAGTCGCCGTCGGTGGAGCTGTTGTCGGCACCGCAGCCGGAAAGGCCGGCGATAGCAGCGGTACCAGCGAGTGCGGCGCCTGCCGCCATGAACTGCCTACGAGAAATAGCCATAGTTGTTCTCCTTACGCGATTTCGTTGGTGGGGTCGGCCTTGAGCGCCTTGCGCTCCTTGCGCTTGATAGCTTGCTTTTCAATCCAGCCGGGGGCGAAGTTCTGCACAAGCAGCACCACGAGCACCACGACGAAGATGAGGGTGGACAGGGCGTACATGCTCGGCACGATGCCGCGACGCACCTGCGTGTAGATGAGGGTGGAGAGCGTGTCGACGCCGCGGCCGCGCACGAAGTAGCTGATGACGAAGTCGTCGAGGCTCATCGTGAACGACAGCAGGAAGCCCGCCACAATGCCCGGCATGAGCTCGGGCAGCACGACCTTCATGAAGGCCTTGAAGGGGCTCGCGCCCAAATCCTGCGCCGCCTCGTAGGTGCCTGCCGAGGCCGTCTTGATGCGCGGCATGATGGACAGGATGACGTAGGGGATGCAAAAGGCGATGTGTGCCACCAGGATTGAGCCGTAGCCCAGCGAGATGCCGAAGGCGCCGAAGCAGATCATGAGCGAAAGGCCCGTGACGATGTCGGCGTTGAGCATCGGGATATTGTTGAGCGTGAGCCAGAACGTCCTGGTGGAGCGGCGCATTGCCTGGATGCCGATGCAGGCAAGAAGGCCGATGATCGTGGCGACCACCGAGGCGATGAGCGCGATGGTGAGCGAGTTGTAGAGCGCGCCCATGATCTTGGGCGAGTCGAACATCTGCGCGTACCAGTCGAGCGTGAAGCCACCCCATACCGCGCGGCTCTTGGAGGAGTTGAAGCTCAGCACCATGAGCGTGACGATGGGGGCGTACAGGAAGAGCAGGATGAGGCCCAGGTAAAGCTTGGAGCCGAACTTCTTCATGCTAGGCCACCTTCCTGCTCGCCATGTCCGACTTGTCGAAGGCGTTCATGATGGCCATGCTCGCCAGCACGAACACCATGAGCACGATGGACAGGCCCGCGCCGGTGTTCCAGTCATAGCTGACCGTGAACTGCTGCTCGATGAGGTTGCCGATGAGGGCCACCTTGCCGCCGCCCAGGATGTCGCTGACCACGAAGGTGGTGAGCGAGGGCACGAACACCATGGTGATGCCGCTCACGATGCCTGCGACGCTCTGGGGAATGAGCACGTGGCGCAGCGTGGCCCAGAAGTTCGCGCCCAGGTCGTGCGAGGCGTCGATGATGTCGTCGTCAATCTTGGCGAGGGCGTTGTACAGGGGTAGCACCATGAAGGGCAGGTAGTTGTACACCATGCCGAGCACGACGGCTGCAGGCGTGTTGATGATGCTGATGCCGGGAAGCCCCAGCACGCCGAGCAGGCCGTTGATGACGCCTTCCTTCTCAAGCAGCGACTGCCAGGCAATGGTGCGCAAAAGCGAGTTCATCCACATGGGGAGCACGAAGATGAACACGATGGCGCCGGCCGAGCCGTGCTTCATGCCGCGCAGGATGAGCGCCAGTGGGTAGGCCAGCAGGAGGCACACCACAGTGGCCACCACCGACAGCTCGAGTGCAAGCACGAGCGCCTTGAAGTAGATGGGGTTGGTGATGGCCATCACGTTGTCGAACGTGAAGTTGCCGGCCTTGTCGGTGAAGCCGCGGCTGAACATGAGCGCGAGCGGCACCACGGTGAAGATGATGATCCATGCCATGAAGGGGCCCGCCAGAAGCTCGCGCACGAGGCGCGACTTCGAGACGCGGGGACGCACGGGGCAGGCGAGCGCCGCCGTAGACCCTTCGCCGGCTGGAGGCTCCTTTTTGTCGAGGCTACTCATTGATGAGGGCCTCCTCGTCCTCGGTCTGAGGCTTGTGCATGACCTGGATGTTCTCAGGACGCACGTAGATGCCGACCTCGGTGCCCACGGGCGTCATGTTGGTGGACTGCACGAGCCAGGTGAAGCCGCCGGCTTCCACCTCCATCTCCCAGTGCACGCCCTTGAAGATGATGTGGCTCACGACGCCCTTGATGATGCCGCGCTCGGGCTCGACGTACTCCACGTCCTCGGGGCGGATGACGACGTCGACCGGGCGGTTGGTGCCGAAGCCGGTGTCGATGCACTCCCAGCGCGCGCCGCACAGGGCAACCTGCTTGTCCTGCAGCATGACGGCGTCGATGATGTTGGAGTCGCCCACGAAGCCGGCCACGAACGCGTTGGTGGGCTCGTTGTAGATGTCCTGGGGGGTGCCCATCTGCTGGATGCGGCCCTGGTTCATGACCACGACCGTGTCGGACATGGTGAGGGCCTCCTCCTGGTCGTGCGTGACGAAGATGAAGGAGATGCCCAGCTCGTTCTTGAGGCGGATGAGCTCGTACTGCATGTCTTGACGCAGCTTGAGGTCGAGTGCGGAGAGCGGTTCGTCAAGCAGAAGGGCGCGAGGCTCGTTGACGATGGCGCGCGCGATGGCGACGCGCTGCTGCTGGCCGCCCGACAGGGAGTTGGGCATGCGGGAGCCAAACCCGTCGAGATCGACGAGCTTGAGCGCGTAATCCACTTTGTCGGCGATGTATTTCTTACTCTTCTTCGAGATCTTGAGGCCAAAGGCGATGTTCTCGGCCACGGTCATGTGGCTGAAGAGCGAGTATTTCTGGAAGACGGTGTTGAGCGGGCGCTTGTGGGCGGGCAGCGACGTGATGTCTTTGCCTTCGAAGAGAATCTTGCCCGCGTCGGGTTGCTCAAAACCCGCGATGCAACGCAAAAGCGTTGTCTTGCCGCAGCCTGATGGGCCCAGCAAGGTGACGAACTCGTTTTGCTTGATGGATAGGTTGTAGTCGTTGAGAATGGTGTTGCCGTCGAACTCCTTGCAGATGCCTACAAGGTCTACCAGTGGAACTTCCAACTCTCACTCCTCTCGGCCGAGCTTATCGGGAACAATGCGCAACCGCTTATTGTAGGGGTATTGGAGGCTAAACCCAACAGGGAGACGGTCAAATTTTCGTCACCTCAAAGAAAGAAAAGACGCCCCCGAAGGAGCGTCTTTCAAGAGGGGCATATGGGCCGCGTGAGGGCGGTTTTTACTTGGCGGAGGAGGAGCTTTCGGCGGTTTTCTCAACGCCTGTGTCGGCCTTGTTGGCGTCCTTGTCGGAGCTCGCCTTCTCTTCGTTGGTGGCGTCCTCGTCAGAGCTTGCCTTCTCCTCGGTCGAGCTGTTCGTGCCGCTGTCGGCTTTCTCATCAGCGGCGGCGCCCGTCTCGACGTTCGTCTTCTCCTCGGAGGCGTTGGCATTGTCGTCTGCCTTGCCAGCAGAGTCGTCCACGACGGTCGCGTTGGCGGCGAGCTCGGCCAGCGTGTCGTTCATGAGGATGGTCTGCTTGAGGTAGGGCGTGCCGTAGGTCTGCGTGAGGGAGTCTAGGTCGCTGCCGTAGTGCTCCTCGAGCTCGGCGTCGTCGGCGACCCTGCCTTCCTTCTCAACGATGGCCTGGAACGCCAGGTACATCTTGGCCTGGCTCTCGATGGTGTCCTGGTTGTTTTCCACGAGCTCGTCGGTGGTGGTGTAGCCGTACATCATCTTGATGAGGTCCTCAAGCGTGAAATTGTACTGGCTTGCCATGTAGGTGTACTGATACACCAGGTAGTCTTTGGTGTAATCGAGCAGGGTCTGGGGTACCTCGGTGAAGGTCGAGTGCTCCACCACGTAGTTCTGGATGTAGGTCTGCTTGGCGTCTTCCTGGTAGGACTCGGTGAGGGCCGCGCGCATGTCCTCGATGGTCTTCCAGCCGCGAGACTCGGCGTAGTTCTGCTGCACCCAGTCGTCGGTAAGCTCGTCGATGCCGGCGCTGGAGACGATGGAGTCCATGCGCTTCTGCACCTTGTCGGAGACATCGATCGTCGAGGCGGGAATCTCAATGGAGCTGTAATCGCACAGCGTGACGTAGTCGCTGGCCGTGATGTTCTTCCAGTGGCCGTTGTCGTCGAGGTCGCGGCTGAAGTCGAACGTCGGCGTGGGGACGCTGGAGGCCTGGTCCGAACCGGTATGGCCACTGTTCGACGAGCTCACTGCCTGGCCCGACGAGGTGGCGACCGTGGCGGTGGTCTCCTCGTCGGTGCCTTGCGTGCTGGCATTCTGCGAACCGCAGCCCGTGAGGGCGCCGGCGGCGATGACGCTGAGGGTAAGGGCGGCGGCAAGGCCCGCCTTGGCAAGGAAGCGCTTCATGGTCTCTCCTGTGCTTTTCGATGTACGCGCCTCGTGGGCGCGTTGGGTGAGTGAGCCTACTTTAGCCCGAAGAGGCCCCCGCCACCCCGCACGGGGCGGCGTTGGGGCAATTATGGCGAAAACGCAATGATTGGAGGGGTGCCTAGCGACGCTTGCCCTTGCCGGCTGCGCCACCGTCGTTGCCTGCTTGTTTGGGGCGCGTGGGCCTGATGAGGCAGTGCTTGTCGTAGCCGATGAGGTCCTGACGACCGGCCTTCACGAGCGCCTTGTGCACCAAGTCGTAGTTCTTGGGGTCGCGGTACTGGATGAGCGCGCGCTGCATGGCCTTTTCCTGGGGGTCGCGCGGCACGTAGATGGGCTGCATGGTGCGTGGGTCGAGGCCCGTGTAGTACATGACGGTGGAAAGGGTGGAGGGCGTGGGGTAGAAGTCGCTCACCTGCTCAGGCATGTAGCCCATGTCGCGCACGGCCTCGGCCAGGGCGATGGCGTCGTCCATGGTAGAGCCGGGATGCGACGAGATGAGGTAGGGAACCACGTACTGCTCCAGGCCCAGCTGCTTGTTGATGCGCTTGAACTCGTCGCAAAACGCCTGGTACACGTCTTGTCCAGGCTTTCCCATGAGGGCAAGCACGTTGTCGGAGACATGCTCGGGCGCCACGCGCAGCTGGCCCGACACATGGTGCGCGGAAAGCTCGCGGATGAAGTCCTCGCCGTGCGGGTCGGCCATGATGTAGTCGAAGCGTATGCCCGAGCGCACGAAGACCTTTTTCACGCCCGGCAGCTCGCGCAACTCGCGCAGCAGCTTGATGTAGGCCGAGTGGTCGGGCTTGAGGTTGCGGCAAGGCTTGGGGAAGAGGCACTGCTTGGTGGGGCACACGCCGCGCTTGAGCTGCTGGGTGCATGCCGGTGCCTGGAAGTTTGCCGTGGGGCCGCCCACGTCGTGGATGTAGCCCTTGAAGTCGGAAAGGGCGGTGAGCGCCTTGGCCTCGCGCACGAGTGACTCGTGGCTGCGTGCCTGCAGGCGTCTCCCCTGGTGAAAGGCCAGGGCGCAGAAGCTGCAGCCGCCGAAACAGCCACGGTTGGAGGTAAGCGAGAACTTGATCTCCTTGATGGCGGGCACGCCGCCTGCGGCCTCGTAGTCGGGATGGTAGGTGCCGGCGTAGGGCAGCTCGTACACGAAGTCGAGCTCATCGGCGCTAAGGGGCTCGGCCGGGGGGTTCTGCACCACGAAGAGGTGCTCCTCGTACTGCTCGACGAGCGTTTTGGCGTAGTGGGAGTCCATGTTGCAGTACTGGGTGTAGAAGCTCTTGGCGTAGGCGGTCTTGTCGTCGAGCATCTCCTGGTAGGAGGGCAGCATCACCGGGTCCACGGTGGCCTCGAGGTCGCGGGCGCGGTACACGGTGCCCGCGACGTAGGTGATGTCCTGCACGGCTATGCCGGCGGCCAAAGAGTCGGCCACCTCGTGAATGGCATGCTCGCCCATGCCGTAAATGAGCAGGTCAGCGTTGGAATCGAGCAGGATGGAGCGCTTGAGCGAGTCGCTCCAGTAGTCGTAGTGGGCAAGGCGGCGCAGGCTCGCCTCGATGCCGCCGATGATGATGGGCACATGCTTGAAGCGCTTGCGGATGAGGTTGCCGTAGACGCTCACGGCGCGGTTGGGGCGCAGGCCCGCCTCGCCGCCGGGCGAGTAGGCGTCGGTGGAGCGGCGCTTCTTGTTGGAGGTGTAGTGGTTGACCATCGAGTCCATGTTGCCTGAGGAAACGAGGAAGCCCAGGCGCGGCTCGCCGAGGATTGCGATGCTCTCGGGGTTGCGCCAGTCGGGCTGGGCGATGATGCCCACCGTGTAGCCAAAGGCCACGAGCACCCTCGAGATGATGGCGGTGCCAAAGGAGGAGTGGTCCACATAGGCGTCGCCTGAGACATACACGAAGTCAAGCTGTTCGATGCCGCGGTCTTTGAGGTCCTGCGGGGTCGTGGGCAGGAACTTGCTGCGGTCGGGCAGCGCCGGGGAGGCGGGCTGCTTGGGCTGCTTTGCGGGCTTGGGGGCGCCGCCGGCAGGCTTGGGACCGCGCCTGGCTTGGTCTGGGTTGCGCTTTCGGCGCTGGTCGCCCTGGGGTTGGGCGTCGCCGCGGCGGCCGGGGCCGCCTTGCGGGTTGTTCTTGTTTCGACCCTGGGGCCTGCTGTTCTGGGGCCTGTTGGACACGGCTTGCCTTCCCGATTCGCCCCGCAGGGCCGTTTGTTTGACTTTGTCAGTGTATACCAGCGGCAACGTCGGGCTTTGCGGGAGGTGCTTGCGCTACAATCGCGCAGTCAAAAAAGCAAGCGCGGGGCGGCGGCACGCTGCGCTCCCGCACCCTACGAAAGGCAACATATATATGACGGCCACCGAAACAACCGCCTCGCCTGCCGTGCAGCAGGCTGCGGCGAAGGCCGGTCGCGAGAGGTTTGCGTCGCGCCTGGGCTTCATTCTCATTTCTGCAGGCTGTGCCATCGGCCTGGGCAACGTCTGGCGCTTCCCCTACATCACCGGCCAGTACGGTGGTGCGGCGTTCGTCCTGCTCTACCTGCTGTTTCTTGTGATTCTCGGCCTGCCCGTCATGGTGATGGAGTTTGCGGTGGGTCGTGCCAGCCAGAAGTCCTCCGCCCTGGCCTTCGACACCCTGCAGCCTTCGCGGCGCTGGCATTGGTTCAGCTGGTGGGGCTTCATCGGTTGCCTCATCCTCATGATGTTCTACACCACGGTGGGCGGCTGGATGCTGTCGTACGTGGTGAAGATGGGCACAGGCGCGTTCAACGGGCTCGATGCGGCGGGCTCGGCCGAGGTTTTCGGCGCCATGCTGGCAAACCCTGGCGAGCTCATCGGCTGGATGCTCGCGGTGTGCGTCATCGGCTTCCTTGTGTGCAGCATGGGTCTGCAGAAGGGCGTGGAACGCATCACCAAGGTCATGATGACCTGCCTTCTGCTTGTCATGGTCGTGCTCGTGGTGCGCTCGCTCACACTTCCGGGCGCGCAGGCCGGTATCGAGTTTTACCTGATTCCCGACTTTGGCAAACTATTTGCCGGTGAGACGACCGCCGAGCAGTGGGCGACGTTTGGCAACGCGGTGTACGCCGCCATGGGTCAAGCGTTCTTCACGCTTTCGCTGGGTATCTCAGCCATGGAGGTCTTCGGCAGCTACATCGGCCGCGACCGCTCGCTCACAGGCGAGGCCGTGCGCATCTGCGGCCTCGACACCGGCGTGGCGCTGCTGGCCGGCCTCATCATCTTCCCGGCGTGCTTTGCCTTTGGCGTGAACCCCGGCGAGGGTCCTTCGCTCGTCTTCGTGACGCTGCCCATCGTCTTTAACCAGATGCCGTTGGGCCAGCTCTGGGGCGCGCTCTTCTTCCTGTTCATGAGCTTTGCGGCGCTGTCCACCATCATCGCCGTCTTTGAGAACCTCATCAGTTTCGTCATGGACAAGTGGGGCCTCGACCGCAAGGCTGCCGTGGTCCGCATGGCTGTGACCGTCGTGGTGCTCTCGCTTCCCTGCGCGCTGGGCTACAACGTGCTGTCGGGTTTGAGCATCCCCGCCATTGGTGACATCCAGTCCATTGAGGACTTCATCGTCTCTAACAACATGCTGCCGCTGGGTAGCTTGCTCTACCTTGTGTTCTGCGTCTCGCGCAAGGGCTGGGGCTGGGAGAAGTTTCTCGCCGAGGCCGACGCCGGCCAGGGCCTGAAGTTCCCTGCTTGGTCGCTGCCCTGGCTCAAGTGGGGCATCCCTGCGCTCATCATCGTCATCTTCGTGATGGGGTATGCCCCGAAGGTGGCGCTGTGGCTGGGGCTCGCCTAGGCGCACAGGGCGGAGGATTTTCTTCTTCGCGCGCTTGTCCTCGTACCGAAGGCTGCGGGATACCGGGGCGGAAGCGCTTCGCCCCATCCCTTGCCTTCACTGCGGAGGCGTGCTGCGAAGAGAATCCTCCGCGCGCTCGGCTGGCCCCAGGCTGGGGATGTATGAGAGAAAGTTAGTTGGCCTGGTGCCTTGGGAGGTATCGGGCCTTTTTTGTAAGCAAATTCTCATGTGCGTGATAATTCTTATTTTGAGATACAGTTTTATCACGTCCGTTATAAAATGGTTTTAGATAACTCACTTTATAACGGACGTGATAATTATGTCTGGTTTTCAACAGCCACAACGTGTTAAGGATGCCGCTGACCTTGGTTCGGTGATACGTCTGCAGCGCAAACAACTGGGCCTGACGCAGCAAGAGCTTGCCGATGCCTGTGGGTGCTCGATTATGTATCTCTCCAACCTCGAGCGCGGCAAGGAAACGGCCGAACTGGGAATTGCGTTGCGTGTCGTCAACATACTTGGTCTTGATTTGCTTGTGAGCGAAAGGGGCCGCTGGCAATGAATATCGAGGTCAGGGCAGAGGTCTCCGGTGTTTTTCAAAGCGTGGGGGAAATCAGAACGCTTTCGGGAGCGGGGGAGCAGTTCTCCTATTCACGTGATTGGCTTGAAGCTATGGGTGGTGTTGGAATCTCGCTGTCACTGCCATCAAGCGACAAGGTATACATGGCCTCAGAAATGCGTCCCTATTTTGAGGGCCTGCTGCCTGAGGAGGATGCGCGCAAAAGCATTGCCCGTAGTCTAGGCGTCTCCTCGAATTCTTATCTTAAGCTGCTTGCCGCTTTGGCGGGAGAGTGCATAGGTGCAGTTTCTCTTGGTGAGGAAGATGAGGACGACCCAACCGAGTCGATGTACCTGCCTATCAGTGACGAGGAGCTCGCCTTACTTGAGCAGGGAGGATATGCACAAGCGGGCAAATTTGCCCGTCGTTCACGGTTGTCGTTGGCGGGTGCGCAAGCGAAGACTGGTTTGTATCACGATGAGACTTCCGGTGGATGGTATATGCCACGTGGGCTTGCTCCATCAACTCATGTTGTGAAGCCCACGAATCCTGTCTTCGACGAGCTTGTTCAAAACGAGCTGTGGTGCATGAGCCTCGCGAAGGCATCGGGTATTCCCGTTGCTGAGGCCAGCTGTATCGTGGGGCACCCTGGGTTACTCGCGGTCAAGCGCTATGACCGCGTTGTGGATGAGGGCAGTCATCGGATACAGGGCCTGCCTGTTCCTCGTCGGCTCCATCAAGAGGACTTCTGCCAGGCGCTTGGACTTTTGGGGCGCGACAAGTACGAAGAGCGAGGCGAGCAGCATCTTGCGACAATGTTTAAGGTGCTTGAGCAATGGTCGTCGAACCCTCTTGAAGATCGCAATCTGCTCATTGATCTCGTTGCATTTGACGTTGTCATTGGCAATTGCGACGCGCATCTTAAGAATTACTCGCTGTTGCGTTCTTCTGACTGGAGGCAATTGCGGCTTGCCCCGGCATATGACCTCGTATCAACTGCTGTTTATGAAGACTTGACCCAAACGCTTGGTATGCGGGTGGGTCAAGCGAAACGCTTGGATGACGTTTCGCGCCAATCATTCGAAGACTTGGCAAGGCAGGTTGGCATGGCTCCGAGAGGTGTCCTTCGTCGTGTTGACGATGTGTTGCAGCGCATTCGCGAGGGGTTGAAGACCATGTCGGCAGATGGGGAAATAGAAGCTAAGTGTGCCGCTCGATGCATGAATGGTCTGGTATCTCTTGGGAAGCATTAGTCGCGTGTGGGCTATTCTCTGCTGCGGTCTCTAGATTTCGGCCATCCTTGCCTCTACGAGCTCGATGACCTCCTGCTTTGAGTGGACGTCGAGTTTGCGGTAGAGACCCTTGGTGTGGGTGCGCACGGTGTTTTCGGTGACACCACGCTCCTGGGCGATGCGGGCCACGGTGTAGCCCATGGAGACGAACTCCAGCGCAAGGGCCTCCATCTCGGTGAGGGCTGCCTGCGAGGCGATTGCCTGGCAGGCAGCGTGGCGCAGGTCGTGCTCGGTGGGGGCCTCGGTTGTCTCGGGGGCCTGTGCGAGGTTGGTGGTGTCCTGACTGCCGTTCGTCCTTGCCGCAACGGCGATGATGGCAAGGGAGCACGCCACGATGACGAGTGCCACCACGAGGGTCGCCACGCGCAGGGCTTCGGCACTCAAGGTGGCCTCGATGCCTATTGCGCGCAGGGCCGCAATGAGGGCGCGAACCGCTAGATACACACCGACATATCCGCCGACCCCCCACAGTGCGGTGCGCATGGGAGACCTGCTCGCCAGGGCGCACTCGGCAAGCAGGGGCCAGAGCAGGATAAACGCCCCGCGCCGGCTTGCGGTGAGAAGGTTGAGCCCGGCAGTGAAGATGTTGCCCGTGGGCACAATGACAAACAGGGCGCTCATGATGAGCGGCACAAGGCATAGGCCCCACAACAAGGCGGAGAACGTCGAGCGGCCTTTGGGAAGCAGCGCGCAGAGCACAAACGGCACGGCCAGGCCTGCCGAGAGGAGATTGCCTGGCACGGGGGCTGTGCTGTACATGCCCAGCAGCACACCTGAGGTGGCATACGTAAGGGCTGCAATGCCTGCGAGCAGCCACATGGGCCGCAGGGAAGGGGTGCCTGCACGCCCCTCTTCTTCTACTAAGGTGGGTGCGATGTCGGGTAGGGGGCTTATGCGCTCGGCGCCCCATGCCGCTACTCCGCTCACAATGGGCATGAGCAAGATGAGCAGTGTCGCAATTTCGTCAGGGAGCAGGTCCACCGGAAGCTCGACCACAAAGCTCAAGAGATAGCCCAACAAGATCGTGGCTAGGGTTGAGACTGGCTGCGAGGTTTGAGTGGTCAGCCGTTCGCTCGACATCAAGCGCAGCGTCGTGCGCATCCACACGCATGCCAGGCACAGGAATGCGCCGCACATCACGACTGCAAGGAAGGCGGCAAGGGGGCTCTGGGTTGCCTTGCCAAAAAAGTGCGCAAGGTTGGGCCCCTTGATGAAGGGCCAGAAGAACGCCATGCCGATGACGATCAATGCACGTTGCTTCAAAGGCGTTGCCCCCATGGTGGTAGTCGGATGACGCAGTGTGCGCGGGCCTAAAAACATTCTACTCGAATTTGTGCTGGTACACGCCCTTTCACACAAAGTATGTGAAGACAGGTGAGCCGTTTGGAGGCATATTTATGCCGTTAAGCGAAACCCCAGTTGCCTTGCGAGACGCGACTTCTGCCCACGGATGTGCGGGTGCCGCGTCTTGCATGCGCAAAGGGAGTTCACGCTTTACTCAGGCGCCAACCGTCGGGTTGGCGTGCGTCTACTGAACATGGAGGTATAGGTTATGGCTCAGATCACGATGAATCGCCGCAGCTTCCTGGCTGCTGCCGCCGCAACTGCGCTTGTCCCCACCGCTGCTGCCTTCGCCGAGGAGGCCCCGGCCGGCGGTGACTACGACATCGTCGTCGTAGGCATGGGCGGCGCCGGCATGTGCGCCGCTCTGGCCGCCAGCGAGGCCGGCGTCGAGAAGATTGTCATCCTTGAGAAGAACGCCATGGAGGGCGGCAACACCATCTTCGCTTCCTCCGGCATGAACGCTTCCGAGACCGCTTATCAGAAGGATCAGGGCATCGAGGACTCCACCGACCTGTTCATCCAGGAGACCATCGCCGGTGGCCACAACTGGAACAACGTCGAGCTCGTGACCCAGATGTGCGAGGGCTCCGCTGCTGCCATTGACTGGCTTGCCGAGCATGGCCTGGTTCTCGACAACATCACCACCACCGGCGGCATGAGCGTGCCCCGCTGCCACCGTCCCACCGACGGCTCCGCCGTGGGCGCCGCCTATGTTCCCGCCCTCGCCCAGGCCGTCAGCGACGCCGGCATCGAGGTCGTCTACAACTGCCGTGCTACTGAGCTTGTCGTTGACGAGTCCGGCGCTGTGACGGGTGTCGTGTGCGAGGATGGCACGCAGTACAACGCCAAGGCCGTCATCCTGACCTCCGGTGGCTTCGGCTCCAACAAGGACATGGTCAAGATGTACCGTCCCGACCTGGAGACCTTCGTTTCTACCAACGCCGCCTCCATCACGGGCGACGGCATGGTCATGGCCCAGCACGCCGGTGCCAACCTCATTCAGATGAGCCAGATCCAGATTCACCCCACCGTGTTCGCCGACGGCTCGCTCGTCGCTGAGGGCGTCCGTGGCGGTGGCGGCATCCTGGTCAACAACGCCGGCGACCGTTTCACCAACGAGATGGGCACCCGCGATGTCGTGTCTTCTGCCGAGATGGCTCAGCCTGACGGCAAGGTCTGGGTTGTGTACGATCGGACCGTCTATGACAACAACAAGGCCTGCGCCAAGTACGAGAGCAAGGAAATGAGCGTCAAGGCCGACGACCTGGCTGGCCTGGCCGACACGCTCGGCATTCCGGCTGACGAGCTCCAGGCTACCATCGACACCTACAACCAGTCTGTCGACGGTGCCGAGGATCCCTTCGGCCGCACCACGGGCTTCGTCTCCAAGCTTGAGACCGCTCCCTTCTACGCCATCGCCGTTTATCCCGGCATCCACCACTGCATGGGTGGCATCTACGTTGACAGCGACTCCCAGGCTCTGACCATCGAGGGCAACAAGATCGCTGGCCTCTTCGCTGCCGGCGAGGTCACGGGCGGCATCCACGGTGCCAACCGCATCGGTGGCAACGCTGTGTGCGACATTACGGTTATGGGTATCAACGCCGGCCAGAAGGCAGCCGCTTCCATTGCCTAGCGCTTCCTAGGATTTTGACTCTTAAACAGGCGGGCCCCGCGCGAAAGCGTAGGGTCCGCCTGTTTTGTTTGGGGGCTTGTATAAATCATCGCCTGTGTGTGAGATACTGAAGTGTTCGAAATTCAACTGACACACGCTGCTTGCCGTGCGGCGTGGTTTTTGCACTGCGTGAGGAGAGAGGCGACCATGACCGACGAAAACGAGCGCGAAGCCATTAAGTGTGACTTCGAGGCGGCGCTTGCCGGGGGATGTGCTGGCCACGGCCCTGCCCGGGGTGAGGTTGACGCTGAGATGGCCGCGGCGCGCCAGGCTGCACGCGAGGCTTCTGAGGCTGCGGCGCTTGCCGAGGCGGAGACTTCCGTTGAGGTCACGCCTGGTCCGGGCCTTGACTGGTCGGGCCGCAAGCTGCGCCTGGGCATCGACGTGGGTTCCACCACGGTGAAGCTTGCCGTTCTCGACGAGGACGCGAAGCTCGTCTATGCCAGCTACCAGCGCCACCATACCGACGTGCGCGCCACCGTGAAGGCGCTCTTCCGCGCCGCGAGCGAGGTCTTTGGCGACGCGCGCCTTGAGGTCGCCATCACTGGTTCGGGCGGTCTGCTCCTGTCGCAGTGGCTGGGCCTTGAGTTCGTGCAGGAGGTCATCGCCTCCAAGACGGCGGTGCAGGCCTTCGAGCCCAAGACCGACGTCGTCATCGAGCTGGGCGGCGAGGACGCCAAGATCATCTACTTCGACAACGGCATCGAGCAGCGCATGAACGGCACGTGCGCTGGCGGCACGGGTGCCTTCATCGACCAGATGGCGTCTTTGCTGCACACCGACGCCTCCGGCCTCAATGAGATGGCCAAGCGCTCCACCATCATCTACCCCATCGCCAGCCGTTGCGGCGTTTTCGCCAAGACCGACGTGCAGCCCCTGCTCAACGAGGGTGCCAAGCCCGAGGACGTGGCTGCCTCCATCTTCCAGTCGGTCGTGACGCAGACCATCTCCGGTCTTGCATGCGGCCGTCCCATCCGCGGCCATGTCGCCTTCCTGGGCGGCCCCTTGCAGTACCTCTCCGAGCTGCGCAAGCGCTTCCGCGTGACGCTCGACCTCGACGACGAGCATATGATTTGCCCTGCCAACGCCCACCTGTTCGTGGCGTGCGGTGCCGCCCTAGCGGCAGTTTCGGGCAAGCTGTCGAGCCTGCCTGCCCTCATCGAGGAGCTCGACTCGCTGGGCGACATCCAGGGCAGCGAGGTTCAGCGACTCAACCCGCTCTTTGCCACCGCGGCCGACAAGGCCGAGTTTGATGCACGTCATGGCGCCCAGGTCGTCGCGCATGGCGACCTTGCCAGCTATCGCGGTCGCGTCTTTATCGGCATCGACGCAGGCTCTACCACCATGAAGGGCGCGGTCATCGGCGAGGACGGCGAGCTGCTGCGTACCTGGTACGGCCCCAACAAGGGCGACGTCCTCGGCACGGCCCGCATCCTCATGGACGACTTCTACGACGCGCTGCCGCAGGGTTGCACTGTGGGCCACGTCACCTGCACGGGCTACGGCGAGGGTCTGCTCATCGAGGCGCTCCATGCCGACTCCGGCGAGATCGAGACCGTCGCGCACCTGCGCGGCGCCAACGAGGTGCTTCCCGGCGTTGAGTTCATCCTCGACGTGGGCGGCCAGGACATGAAGTGCCTGCGCGTGAAGAACGGTGTCATCGAGCACATCATGCTCAACGAGGCCTGCTCTTCGGGTTGCGGCTCGTTTATCAGCGCCTTTGCCGACTCCATGGGTATGACGGTTCAGGACTTCGCTGCCGCCGCCCTCACGGCCGAGCACCCCGTGGACTTGGGAAGCCGCTGCACGGTCTTTATGAACTCGCGCGTGAAGCAGGCTCAGAAGGAAGGCGCCACGGTGGGCGACATCTCCGCCGGCCTTTCCTACTCGGTCATGAAGAATGCCCTCTTCAAAGTCATCAAGATCCGCGACCCCAAGGAAATCGGTGACAAGGTCATCGTGCAGGGCGGCACGTTCTTGAACGACGCCGTACTGCGCGCGTTTGAGCTGCTCACGGGCAAGGAGGCCTTCCGTCCCGACATCTCGGGCTGCATGGGTTGCTACGGTGCCGCGCTTCTTGCGCGTGACCGTGCCGGTGCCGAGGGCACTTCCACGCTGCTTTCCAAGGATGAGATCGACAACCTCCAAGTGGCTCACAAGTCCGCCCGCTGCGGCCTGTGCTCCAACCGCTGCCTGCTCACCATCTCCGACTTCGGCGGTGGCAGGCGTTTCGTTACGGGCAATCGTTGCGAGCGCGGCGCCGGTCACAAGAAGGCCGGCTCGGACGCCCCCAACCTCTTCAAACAGAAGAACGCCCTGCTCTTCGACCGCGAGAGCCTGCCGGTAGAGACCGCCCCGCGCGGCACCGTCGGCATCCCGCGCGCGCTCGGCATGTACGAGGACTATCCCTTCTGGCACAAGATGTTCACCGAGCTGGGCTTCTCCGTGGTGCTCTCCGGCCCCTCTTCCAAGGCGACCTACGAGGCAGGCATCGAGTCCATGCCCTCTGAGAGCGTGTGCTACCCGGCCAAGCTCTCCCACGGCCATGTCATGGACCTTATCGACCGCGACGTCGACTTCATCTGGATGCCCAGCGTGCGCTGGGAGCGTCAGGAAGACGAGGGCGCGGGCAACTGCTACAACTGCCCCATCGTCATGAGCTACCCCACGGCGCTCAAGCTCAACATCGACGAGCTCGAGCAGCGCCACGTCGAGTTCATGAACGACTTCGTGCCCTACCACGACGCCAGCGAGCTCAAGCGCCGCATCTTTGAGCTGGTTGACGGCAAGCGCTGGGACGACGCCCAGGCTGGCATTGGTCGCTTCAAGGGCTCGCGCATCACGAAGGACGAGGTCTCCCGCGCCGTTGACGCTGCATGGGCCGAGTCCGACCGCTTCCATGACGCCATCCACAAGGCCGGCGAGGAGGCCCTCAAGTGGATTGAGGACAACCATGCGCACGGCATCGTGCTTGCTGGCCGTCCCTACCACAACGACCGCGAGATCAACCACGCCATCCCCGAGCTCGTGAACTCGTTCGGTTTTGCGGTGCTCACCGAGGACTCCGTGAGCCACCTCATGCAGCCCGACCGCCCCATCCGCGTCGTGGACCAGTGGATGTATCACTCGCGCCTCTATGCGGCGGCCAAGTTCGTCACCACGCGCAACGACCTCGATCTCATCCAGCTCAACTCTTTCGGCTGTGGTCTTGACGCCCTCACGACCGACCAGGTGCAGGAGATTCTCGAGGCTTCCGGCAAGATTTATACCGTGCTCAAGATCGACGAGGTCTCCAACCTGGGCGCGGCGCGCATCCGCATCCGCTCGCTCATGGCAGCCCTCAAGGACAAGCAGGTCGAGGCCCTTGCGAGCGCCAAAGCCGAGGCTGCCAAGCGCGGCGAGGACCCCGAGAAGGTCACCGAGGTGCCCATCGAGCGTGTCCATGTCAGCACCGCCTGGCCCAAGGCCCAGTTCACCGAGGAGATGCGCGACAAGGGCTACACCATCCTGTGCCCGCAGATGGCGCCCATCCACTTCGATTTGCTCGTGCCCATTTTCCATGCCAACGGCTACAACCTGGAGCTTCTGCCCAGCGTTGACCACGGCGCGGTCGACGCCGGCCTCAAGTACGTCAACAACGACATCTGCTACCCCTCCATCCTGGTCACGGGCCAGATCATGGAGGCGGTGACGTCGGGTCGCTACGACCTCTCCAGGCTGGCCGTCATCATCACGCAGACTGGCGGCGGCTGCCGTGCAACCAACTACATCGCGCTCATCCGCAAGGCCCTGCGCGACTTCGGTCATCCGGAGATTCCGGTCATCTCGCTGGCCTTCGCCAAGCTCGACGAGCACAACCCCGGCTTCAAGGTGGGCCCGAAGGTGCTCCTGCCTGCCTTCTACGGCATGGTGCTGGCCGACGCCATCATGCAGATGCTCTACCGCGTGCGCCCCTACGAGGCCGTGCCCGGCAGCGCCGACGCCCTCTACGAGAAGTGGATGGAGCGCATGCGCAAGGCCGCGCCGAACATGGGCCGCTCCACGATGAAGAAGATCGCCCGCGAGATGATTGCGGAGTTCGACAACCTGCCGCTTGTCAACGACGGCTCCAAGCCGCGCGTGGGCGTGGTGGGTGAGATTCTCGTCAAGTTCCACCCCACGGCAAACAACGAGGTGGTCAAGGTCATCGAGCGCGAGGGCTGCGAGGCCGTGGTGCCGGGCCTGGTCGACTTCTTCCAGTTCGCCTTTGCCTCACGCTTCCTGTGCAAGCCCGAGATCGGCGCGCCCACCAAGAAGGTCATCACCTCCAAGGCCGGCATCGCCCTCATCGACTGGATGCGCAAGCCCGTGGACGAAGAGTTTGCCCGCTCCAAGCGCTTTACGCCTTCTACCAGCATTTACGAGCTGGCTGAGAAGGCCGAGCAGGTGCTTTCGGTGTCCAACAACATGGGCGAGGGCTGGCTCCTCACGGCCGAGATGATCGAGCTCATCGAAAACGGCACGCCCAACATCGTGTGCTGCTCGCCGTTTGCGTGCCTGCCCAACCACGTGGTGGGCAAGGCCGTCATCAAGGAGCTGCGCCGTCAGCACCCCGACACCAACATCGTCGCGGTGGACTACGACCCCGGCGCGTCCGAGGTCAACCAGCTCAACCGCATCAAGCTCATGATTTCGGTTGCCAAGGAGAAGTTCAAGGAGTCGGGCCGCGGCCCGGCGAAATAGAGCCGCCTTGCATGGGGTCGCTTCCTTCCAAGGGAGCGGCCCTTTTTCGAGGCTTCGCCAGTTTGTGTGGGTAGATCTCAAGTGGCCTAAGCCCTTCCAGG
>UQBS01000052.1 GCA_900539345.1 uncultured Coriobacteriaceae bacterium
CGCGGGCAGGGGGCGGGGAGGCGCGACATGAGCACCTGGGAGAGGGGGACCCGAGGGGGTCCCCTTTCTCGTTTGCGGGGCTTTTATCCACATACCGGTCGGGGTTGCCGTTTTTTCTCTCAGGGTGCGGTTTCGACCCCGCAAGGCCGCTGGAACGGCTGCAGGCATTCGCCTTCCAGGCGGATTGAGGGCTCTCCTTGCCAGCGCCCATTCCCGTTTAAGGGACGCTCTTCTTTTTTTGAGTGCCATCGGCACACTTTACCCCAAGCTATCGCCCGAACGGTAGACGCTCTTTCTCATTTGGGCATGCGGGCTGCGGTTCGTCGACACGTTGCTTTAAAGATCGATGGCAATCTGTCTCAAGGTGTACAATTCCGTTGTTAGGGGTGGCCATCTTGATATGCGTGAAGAAGGGCGTATCTTATGGAAAAGAAGCGGGCAGCCATCCAGAAGCTTGCGGTTTTGTTTTCCGTGGTCTTCGCTGTACTCACTGCTTTTGGTGCGGCTTCCTCTACCCTTGCTCCTAACATACCGTTTCTTGCACGGGCTGCCGCCGCCGAACAACGGTCGGCGGCATCTGCTACCGTCAGAGCTGAGACGGGCTATTACACTGATGCTGATGGTGACTGGATTCATAATCCAGGGTTGTTGGAACGTGGCCTACGTTATTTCTACCAGATGACTGGCGTGGAGCCCCATGTCTACATTCTGCCCAATGGCACCACGACTTCCAGCTCCGAGCTTCAGTCATATGCTGAGCATCTCTATAGCGAGCTATTCACCGACAACTGGCACTTCATACTTCTCTTCTGCGACGACGGTGAGGGCGGCTACAACTGCGGTTATGCCGTGGGCTCGCAGGCAAAGACCATTATGGACAGCGAGGCAATCTCTATCCTGGCCGACTACCTTGACTGCTACTACAGTGATTTTTCGCTTTCCGAGGAGGAGATTTTCTCGAATGCATTTATCAAAACTGCCGAGCATATCGAAAGGGTCTTCCTAGCGTCGCAGATGGTCGGCTCTGATGCTGTTCCTGATGACTGTGTTGAGTATGGAGAGTATACCTACGGCATCTTGGACGATGGTACTGTAAAAATAGTGCGGTGGTGTGGCGATGACACCGCACTGGAGGTACCGAGCTCGATTGATGGTCTGCCCGTCTCATCGATTGGAGCTTTATCTTTTGCCGGTCCAGTCGAGTCAATCTCTATACCCGCTTCGATTGACGTTCTTGAAGGCAACCCGTTTGCTCTTTGCGGCTTGCTCGAGAGGATTGAGGTCCAAGAGAACGAAGGGTCTCTGGTAGCCATTGACGGGGTCCTTTTCGATAGTGGGTCCCGTTCGCTTCTTTGCTACCCGCGTGCCAAGTCTGGCCAGGAGTATAAGGTCCCGGAAGATACAGTATCAGTTGACGAATATGCGTTTTACGGCTGCAAAAACCTCTCTAATGTCGGTTTGAATGATAACGTTGAAAAAGTTGCATCAAGCGCATTCGACGGATGTAGGGCTTTGAGTTCCATACAGGTATCCCCTGACAACGACACTCTGGCTTCCATCGATGGGGTACTGTTTAGGAAGTCCGACAGGTCGCTTCTTCGCTATCCCGAGGGGTTGTCTGAACCGCTTTATTGTGTCCCCGACGGAATTCTTGCTATCGGTCCCGGGGCGTTCAAAGGGTGCAAGTCTCTTTCGAAGGTCACGGTACCAGAGGGTGTTGTGTCTGTCGGCGAGCTTGCCTTTAATGCTTGCGACACTCTTACGAGCGTCTCGCTTCCAGACACAGTTAAGGACATTGGTTCATCTCCGTTTTCAGAGTGTCCTCGTCTTGAAGAGATTTTAGTGTCGGGGAAGGGGCAACTCGCGACTGTTGGTGGCGCTCTCGCTGACGTTGGGACGTCTCGGCTCATTTGTCTCCCGGCCGGACGCGGCGACATTGTGTTTGAAGTTCCGGACGGAATCGCGTCCATTGGTGACGGCGCATTCAGCTGCTGCTCGTCGCTTCAGTGGGTGTCTTTGCCAGATAGCCTCGAGTTCATCGGTTCTTGTGCATTCGAGTTTTGCAATGCTCTGGAGTCAGTTTCCGTTCCGAAGGCTGTGGCTGCAATCGGCGACAAGGCATTCTTTCAGTGTTCTGCTTTGGAGTTCGTTACCGTTGGGGGCGCCTCGACGACGGTTGGGGAGCAGGCTTTTTATGGCTGTGCGTCGCTTGGGAATGTTGTCGTGCAGCGAGAGAGTCCTGCGAAGGAATACTGCAAGGAGAACGGTCTGACCTATTCCTATCCAGACTCGAATGACTGGCTCGGTGTGCCTCAAAACGACAGGGCCAGTAATAAGAGCTCCTCGCTAGACAATGATCACCTGTTCGAGGGACTTTCCGCGTTGTATGGGCTCCTTGACGGGTTTCATGAACAAATCAGCGCCATCGCCGACGAATTCTCGGACACTTTGGGCGTGGGTGACCTTACTGACCTGCGCAATCGTGCCGTGGACCTACAGCGGCAGATTGCAAGCGCTGCCGACGCGCTCGATGGCTTGTCGATGGCGATCGGCTCGCCTTATATCGACACGAAGCTTGCGATTGCTGAACTGTACAACGACCTGATGAAGAGGATTTCTATCCTGGTAGATGCTTGCAATGCTGATATTGCGGGCGAAGACGTTTCCGATATTCTTACCCGCGCTAATGGCCCGGCTGATGAGCACGGTCACGTCAATGCCTACCTGATTCACTACGAGCAAAACTATGAAAAGGCGAGGCCCGATAAGATATAGGACGATTTGCTAGATCATGTGTGCGGCAATCGTCCTTTCTGGAGCACCGTGTCTTGTACGTGTCCGTCCGATGTTTGTCCTTTGCCAGTAGCCGCGCTATTCTCCTCCGAGGCCGTCCTCCACGATGTCGAGGAGCTCTTGCTGGGAGTGGATGCCGAGCTTGGAGTAGATGGCCCTGCGGTGGGCGTTGGCGGTGTTGCGGGAGATGTAGAGCTCGGCGCAGATAAAGCCGACGTCGCGGCCGCGGGCGAGCAGGGTGAAGACCTCGGTCTCGCGCGGCGTGAGGCTGTGCTCGGCTGCGATTTGGGCGCAACGGGTTTCGATTGACTCCGAACTCAGGCCAAAGAGCAAGGGCGAGAGCGAAAGCAGTTCACGCTCGGGGAAGACGATGAGATAGGCGCATGCCAGCACTGCGACGCAAACGAGTACGGCGTTTGGTACAAGGCCGGGCTCTGTCACCTCTCCTGCTCCCATGACACCCAAGAGGTCGACGGCACCAAAGCCGCAGAAGAGTCCCAGGTATTTACTCGCAAATACGCACCCTAGCACAGCCGTCGGCGCAGCGCGGCGCATGTGGGCGTAACCCAGTGCGAGCAGCCACATAGTGGGTCCGGCCAGTGAATATCCCAGGTAGACGAGCGTGTACATCGTAAACTGCTGCGCCGTGGAGTCACCCGGGGCCGCCGCCCCCGTCGCCGCGACACCGCATAGGCAAGAGAGCATCATGAGGCGGTAAAAGAGCTCGAGGCGGTATCCATGCTGACGCTCCATAATGGCGATGCAGCCTGCAATCACGCCTACGGTGATGACTGTGACACAGGCGAAAATGGCCGGGAAAAGCCCGATGCTTAGTCGCCCCGGCAGCATCTTGATAAAGAAGCACCAGATAAACTCGATAACCAGCGAGAACGCAAACATGGTGAACGAGAGCGCCGCGAGTTTTCGAGTGAAGGTCTCGCCCTTTTGAGTTGCGTTCGCACGGGTACGGCATGCGACGGTAGCGGCGCTCGAAGATGCGGCGGTGCTAGGGCATCCAGCCACGTTGCTTGCCTCGGGCTCCTTTGTCCCCAGGGGTTCCCCGCTTGTCGCACGGGTCAGGCAAAAGCAGCAGGCCACCGCGAGCAGTGCGATGCAGATGGCCTGCGCGATGCAGGGAAGCATGGGGGCAAACAGGAACGGCAGCCATTGCAAGCATGCTGCGCCCGACACGATGAGCAGGGCCTCTCGTAGGTCGAGGCAGGCCAGAAGGTTGCCCCACGACAGCGTTCCCCATGCGATGAACCAGCCTACACCCGCGCCTGCCAGGCAGGAGAGGGTAATGGGCGCCGTGGGCCACAGACCTGCAAGCAAGGCGGCGCAGGCCGAGCAAACAGCACCGGCAATACCCGAGAGCACACGCACCGTGCGGTGGTCCTGAAGGGCACCCAGCTTCGTGCAAGGCCTTTTTAACGCATTGATTGCCGTGATGCCCACGAACAGCATCGCCGCCACGAGCGTTGCCGTGCGAAAGAGCGGGTCGTGCACGAGGCCGCCCGCATATTCAACTTGGTCGCGCAATACACCTTCGAAACAGAAGAGCAGTTCCACCCATGCAAACATGCAGGCTAGGCCCAGCAAGGCCGACGCTTGTCCCCGTATGGCTGTAAGGGGAAGAAACGTGCTTTCGCGCGACAACCTGGGCTGGCGGCCACCCTTGTTTCGAGCGCGGGCCATTGTCGAGGCATCGGTATCCACGGTTTCGCCCTTTGATGGGTCTTCCAGATGCATGCTCGATACCCGTCCAGTGTTGTCCGCTTGCATGCTTTGGCCGCCGACCCTGCCCTTCTCGCCCGAGTGGCCGGCTTTTGCCTCGGTAGGTTCTGGCGTGTTCTTGGCGATGTGCAGCATTACCCTTCCCATCGTGGTATGGCGCGTTCTTGTTCGCATTGGATTGCGGTGCTTTCGCTTGCACGCCTTGCTGCCCACCCTGTTGCAATGCCAAAGTGTCGCCGCGCCCATTCGCTTATCCGCCTTCCATAGTAGGGCTCTGAACCTCATCAATCGATACCAAATAACTGCTACTCCGACTTATATCTCTTGAAATGCCTGGTAGATGCCATCTAACCATCAGGTGGTTATATGTCGTGTGACTCAAGTTCACCACCTGGGCGCAATGGCGTGTTCCACAAAGCAAGTCTACTGTTCATCTCGTCAAGCGGGGAGCGTGTGCCCGCCACATCAGACATCCCAGACACGAGAAAGGGATTTGACATGAACAAGGAACAGGTTGTCAGCGAGCTTTCCAAGGTGCGCGGCGCTATCCCGCTGCCTTCGGCCATGACGCGCCGCGGCTTTGTCGCCGGCGCCGGCGCCGCCGTTGCGGCTGCCGCCATGGCTGGCACGGCACTCGCCGACCAGGCCCCTGCAGGCGCCCCCGAGGCGGGCGCAGCCGAGGTTGCCCCTACGTCTGCCGGCATGCAGTTCACCGGCAACGAGGGCAAGACGATGGGCGAGGTGCTCGGCGCCGGCTGGCTTGGCGAGGAGCCCGAAATCACCGACATCGCCCAGACGCTCACGACCCATATCGTCGTGTGTGGTGCCGGCCATGCTGGCACGGCCGTTGCTCGCCATGCTGCCGAGCTCGGTAGCGACGTCATCGTCGTTGACCCGCAGTCCGAGGAGAACTTCATGGTCCTCGGCAATGATGTGGGTCACCTCAACTCCTCTTGGCAGATGGACGTGAATGGTGTGCCTCGCTATGACGAGACCGAGTTCATGAACGAGTACCAGATTTACGGTGCCGGCCGCGCCAATCCGAAGTTCGTGCGCGATTTCGCCTATCGTTCCGGCGAGGCCTTCGACTGGTTCATCGACGGCTTCACCGATGAGGAGAAGGCCGACATCGTCTGCCTCAACTGGCCCGTCGTGGACGGCTACAACTACAGGAAGGGCATCTTCACCTCCTACGTGGGCACCCCCAACTTCGGCGGCTCCGTGGGCCTGCAGGAGGCCGTGCTGCGCAGTCAGCAGAAGGCCAAGGATGCCGGCGCTCAGTTCCTGTATGAGACCAAGGCCGTGCGTCTCGTGCACAACGATGACAACACCGAGGTCACGGGCGTCATTTGCGAGGCTGCCGACGGCACCTACATCGAGATCGACGCCGTCGCCGTTGTTCTTGCTTGCGGCGACATCGGCGCGAACACCCAGATGTACAACGCCATCTGCGCCGAGAACTACGCCCTGGGCGAGTACAAGGACTGCTCGGCGATGTCTGGCCGCGACGGCAGCGGCATCGCGATGGCCATGCGCATCGGTGCCAAGGTCGAGATTGGCACCGGCGGCGACATGGGCAGCCATGCCGCCTTCCCGATGAGCCCGATGGAGGGCGCTGAGACCATCTGGCTCAACAAGTACGGCAAGCGTTTCTGCAACGAGACCTACGGCGGACCGCTGCTCTCCGGTTGCGCCGTTGCCCGCCAGCCCGGCAACATCATCTACAGCGTGTGGGATTCCGATTGGAAGACCGTGCTGCTCAACCAGATCGCCGGTCACCTCGCGCTCAAGAACTGGGACGAGGCTTCCGTCGACAAGATCGGCGAGTACATGGAGGCCGCGCAGGGCACCGGCGCCGATGGTGACGACACGAGCGGAAAGTACCTCTACTGCGCTGACACCCTTGAGGAGCTGTTCTCCTACATGGGCATGGAGGAGGGCGTTGCCAAGAACGCAATCGCCGAGATTGAGGCTTGGAACGCCGCGCATGACGCGGGCGTTGACGAGGAGTTTGGCCGCGACCCCGAAATGCTGTGGCCCATCGCCACGCCCCCGTTCTACGGCTTCGTGGGCTCCAAGCGCGTGGGCGGCGGTTCGCTCGTTGCCACGTCTGGCCTGCTCTGCACCGGTGACCAGCAGGTCCAGGGCCAGGGCTTCGAGCCCATCAAGGGCCTCTATGCCTGCGGCAACACCTGCGGCGGCCGTTTCCCCATGGGTTACAACGGCATTATGAATGGCGTCTCCATCGGCATGTGCCTCACGCTGGGCTACACGCTGGGCGAGTTCCTGGCCACGGGCGACCTTGACGAGGCTACCACGCTGGGTCTGAACAACGCCGAGCCCAAGCAGTCTGACAAGGGCATGGGTCCCGGCCCGATGCCCGGCGGTCCTGCCGGCGACAAGGGCGCTGCTCCCGCTGGCGAGGGTGCTGCTCCCGCTGGCGCTGCTCCCGCTGGCGAGGCTCCCGCTGGCGCTGCTCCCGCTGGCGAGGCCCCTGCTGGCGCTGCTCCCGCTGGCGAGGGCGCTGCTCCCGCTGAGGCTGCGCCTGAGAAGTAAGGCCTGTTAGCTGCGCGTTGGGTGCGGCAAGGGCGCCTTGCTAATTGCTCGCTGCGCACACGTTCGCCTCAAGGCCCGGTCGTCCGATAGGGACGGCCGGGCCTTTTGCTGTCCCGTGCACGGACCCCGCGATTCTCCTTGGGGATTTTCCAAGCAAGGCCTTGCGACCTCGTGGTCCCGGCGATAATGGCCTATGCGCGTATACGGCACGGTTTCGCTTCGAGGGGGACGGCACGTGAAGTCGATCAAGGTTGCGGCGGCGGTCATTTGCGACGGTGACAGGATCCTGAGCTGCCAGCGTTCTTACGGCGAGTTCAAGGACGGCTGGGAGTTTCCTGGTGGCAAGCTTGAGCCCGGCGAGACTGCCGAGCAGGCAGTTGTACGCGAGCTGCACGAGGAGCTCGACGTCACCATCGGCAGCCTTGAGCATCTCTGCACCGTGGAGTACGACTACGACACCTTCCATCTCTCCATGGAGTGCTTTACCTGCAAGATTGTGGCGGGCACCATTGAAGAGCGCGTCCACGAGAACATGGCCTGGCTCGACGTCGCCCACCTGTGGGACGTCGACTGGCTCCCCGCCGACGTCGAGGTCGTCAGACAGCTCGAGGAGCGCCTCGCGGGCTAGGGGAGAGCGAGAGCCTTTAAGGATTGTGCACAAGTTAAGAAGAGTTAACTAGACATGACTTTATAGTTCACTGTGGTTGACACTGCAGAGAAAAGTTAGTATATTATAACTAGTCGCAAGGAACGAGCGCCTTAAAGAGAAACACCCGGCAGCCTCGCAACCAGCGCTTCGAACGCCTCCCTCTCCTTGGGCCCGGGTTTCCCGCCCGGGCCCGTCCCAAGGGAAAGGCGACCCAACCAAGCCTCCCTCTCCTTTGAGGCCCCGGACTCCCAGCCGGGGCCTCGTCCCGTTTGGTAGGGGCGTGCCGCGTGGGCGCAGCTGCCTATGTGCCGCAATCACAAACGCTTAATCTCGCTTGCAAATGGGGCTTGGCCAGTGACATTAAGATAGCTTGTCTTCTATAGAAGACAAAATTGGGGTGAATCTGTCGACTATAAAAGACAGAATTGTGGGCAGGAGAAAGGCTGCTGACGTGAAACGGAGGCGCCACTCTGAAGTGCGTTTGCCTGCCATTGGGCGGGGACTCCCGGGGTGTGGTTTGGGGTTGTGCGCTGTTTTGGCGAGATGTTTCCGCGAAATCGGAGTTCTCCAGCCGCTTGCATGGCGAAAAGGGCCGTGCCAAGGGACAAAATCCGGCCCACTGAGGGGAGGCGGGCTAGGGGAGGTAGTTTGCGGTTCGCAAACTACCTGGTAGACTGGGTGTCAATCTTAAGTTCCGAAATAGCCGTGTCGCAGCTGCCATCTCCTCCAGCGCGCCTGCGGCTGGAGAACCCCCAAAATGCGGAAGCATCTCCCAGATTCTCTTCCGCGCAGCGGGACGTGCCAAGCCTGCGTTCGGAAAAGGCTGTTGAGTGGTTGCGCGCGCCAGGCCTGTGCTCACAAACGAGCGCCGTGTGGTCGGATGCACCAGGTTTGTGTTCGGGAGAGGCTGTTGCGTGCCTCGTGAGGTGCACCTGCGAGATTTCTCCGATAGACCCATCTGGCTGCATCGAAAGGGCGGCGCACTCATCACAGTGCGCCGCCCTTTTTATGTTCGGGCCGTCGGTTTCTAGATTTTCCTCGCCGCCAGGTTACCGCTACGGATGGCCAAGCCGATGTTCCAGGGATTTGCGCAATCGCCCACCGGGTAGACCTCATAGCTTGCCGCAAGTTCGTCGGCGAGTGCGGTGTTTGGCACCATGTCCTGCAAGTCGATGATGCTGTCGCAGGGGAGGAGCTTCTGAACGCCGCTTGCCATGGCGATCGACAGGCCCTCCTCGGAGACTCCCTCGATGGTGCAGGAGTTCCAAATCTTGACGCCCTGGGAGGTCAGGTGGGGGATGACGTAGGTGCGGACCCACATGGACTGCTCCTTGCCCACCTCGCTCTGGGGCGCGCCGTGCACCATTTGGACCTTCTTGCCCTGCGCCACAAGCCAGAGCGCGCAGTCGACGGCCTGGGCACCTGCGCCCAGGATGATGACGCGCTCGCCGAGGTCGGCGGTGGGGATCTGGTCGAAGTCGTAGACGGGCTTCTCGTTGGGGGCGAGGGTGACCGTGCGCTGGCCGCCCACGGCCACCACTACAGCGTCGGGGTTCTCTGCTGCCACGGTAGCTGCGTCGGCTTCGACACCCGTGACCACGTTTACGCCGACGAGTTCTAGCTGACGGGTTAGGTAGGCGATGAGGTCGCCGAGGCGTTCGTGCTCGCCCTTGAAGGCGCGCGCCGTGCGCACCAGGCCGCCAAGCTCGGAGTCCTTCCGTGAGTGCGTGACCCGGTGGGTCTCCCACCGTGGGAGGCCCACCGGGCTTTTGTGAGGCGGGGCCGCTACCGTGCGTGCCCGCCCCTCTGGGCGCTACTTCTCCCCGAGCTTGGTGCCGCACAGGTAACCCGAGGTCACGGCGTTGCCCAAGGCGATGCCGGAGCCTACGTAGGTGTCGTTGAAGAGGCACGAGCCTGCCTCGTTGCCCACGGCGTACAGGCCCTTGACGGGCAGGCGGTTCCAGTCGAGGGCCTCGTAGTCGGCGTTGGTGAGCAGGCCGCCCCACGAGCCGAGGTTGTTTTCTTCCGCGATGACGATGTAGTACGGGCCCTCGCCGTAGGCGATGAGGTTGTCGGCTGCCTTGCCGAGCTGCTCGTCGACCCCCTCGGCACAATAGCCCTCGTAGGCCTCGAACTGGCGCGTGAAGATGTCGACGTCCATCCCGGCAGCCAGGGCGAGTTCCTCGGGCGTGTCCCCCTTGTAGCCCGCGCCCGCCTCGACCATGGCGTCAAAGACATCTGCGATGTTCTCCCACGGCGTGTCCAGCTCGAACTCCGGCTTGTAGCGCGGGGGCAGGCCGGGGCTCTTCTCGATGCCAAGGCCGGCGAGGCCTTCCTGCTCGAGAGTGTCCATGATGCCCTTGGAGACGACCACATAGTGGAAAGATCCCTGGTAGGCGCTCGTGTTTGCCGCGGCGACGGCTGACAGGGCGCTCTCCTCGTTGCGGAAGCGCGCGCCGGTTGCGCTGACGTTCATGAGCTTAGCCACGTAGCACAAGATCATGGGATACTTGGCGGGGAAGGCGTCGAACTGCTCGGCGAGGGGGTCGTTGGCACGGGCAAGCGTCTGGTGCAGCATCTGGCCGCCGAAGTTCTGCGGCTTTTGGGCGCCGGCGCGCCAGGCCATCTCCAGGCCTTCACCGACGTTCTGGGGCAGTCCGCCCAGAACGCCACGGAAGCGGAAGACGCGCTCGACCATGTCGAGGTTTCCGCCGTAGCCGCCGGTCGCGATGACCGTCGCCGCCGCGTTTATCTGCAGGCCTTTGCCCTCAGCGTCCACGACCACGGCACCCGTGACCTTGCCCTCGTCGTCCACGACCAGGCGCTTGGCGCATGTGCCGGTGAGCACTTCGCCGCCGTTCGCCACGACGGTGCGGTCGAGTGCGTCGAGGAACAGCTGCTCGCGGACGGAGTAGTCGGGGAACTTGACCATTGAGGCGGAGAACCACGGCGTGAACTCCCAGCCGTTGTCGCTCATCCAGTCGATGGCCTCGCCGCTCTTCTCCAGGAGCTGTTTGACGCTGGCGGCGTCGACGCGGTAGTGCGACCCTGCAATCCAGTCGTTGAGCAGGGGCAGGATGTCGGTCTGCTCCCCGGCGTCCAGGGCTATGCGGCTGTTGTAGCCGATGGGGCCGCTGGACAGGTTGCTGGCACCGCCGATGGTGTCGGTCTTCTCCACGAGGATGACCTTTTTGCCCAGCTCGCCGGCTCGAATGGCCGTATTGGCCCCCGAGACGCCCGCGCCGATCACGAGAACGTCGCAGTCTTTGGTGTCTGCGACCTCGACCTGCTCGGAGGTGTTTCCGGGCAAGACTGAGGCGATGTCGACGTTGAGGACGCTGGCCCAGTCGCTGTCTGCCGCTTCGTCCGCGATCGCCGGGCGGGGTGTACGCGTCGACGCCGCCGCGACCCCGAGTGCGGCTGCGGCCGTCCCAAGGGCGGTTCCGGCCACGAAGTGCTGGCGGGTGATGTTCTTGGCGTTCATGGCATGCTCCCTTTTGCGCATTTCCCCCGGCTGGCGCATGGGCGCCGCGCATCCGGGTGGCAAGGCGCGTCCACGTTGTGGTCGGCCCTCTGCCGACCTCGTTGGGCATGGTTATAGGCCTTAGGTCTCTTAAACGGCAGACCCCCATGGGGTCGGACAATCTACCAGGCAACATGCACGCCAGACCCACGGTGGGTGGGCTTGGCGTATATAATGCCCCGTAGGGCGGCAAGGGTGTCGCCGACGCGGGCCGAAGGGCGGGGCGGGTCATGGTTGGGGAGAAGCGCAGGGACATCGTAGGATTGCCGTTTGTCGCGCTTGTCGGCATGACGTGTCTGTCGGTCATCTTCAACGCCTGTTTTTTCCCGCTCACCCTGATGCCCGAGGCCGTTGAGGGATCCTACCGCCTGTTCAACCAGGCCGTGTGCCTGGCGGGCGCCCTAGTCGCCCTGGTTGCAATTCCAGTGCTGGCAAAAGGGAGGCCGTGGCACCTCGACATCGTGGGTATCGCGGGATACGTGCTTTTGGCCCTGGGGCTCTGCGCAGCGAGCTCCGCGGTTCCCGGTGAGTCGCAGGCGTGGGCCCTGGCCTCGGGCGTCGGATGCGGCGCGGGTCTCACCTTGGCCTGCGCGATGTGGGTTGGCATGCTGGGCTGCTTTTCCGAGCGCATCGCGGTGCTTGTGCTCGGTTGGCAGGCGCTTGTCGGGTCGGTGGGATTTGCCTGCATTGGCTTTACGGTCGAGACTCTCACCAACGAGGTGTCCCTCGCGCTGTGCGTGATAAGCGCCATGCTTTTCGTCGTCGTGGGGCAGCGCCTGCCCCGGCTTCGCGAGGGGCCGGCCCCTTTCGCTGCGTCTGGGTCTGCCCGCTGTACCTCGACTGTCAAGAGTGACGGCGACGTCAACGCGTCTCTCCTCGCATCCGGGTCTGGCCGCTGTGCTTCAGGGGCCACGCGCGACGGCGGGGTCAACGTGCCCGATTCTGCGTCCGTGCCCGCGCGCGGCAGCTCGTCCGCCAGCGCAGGCGTGTGCGGTAGATTCGCCGAAATGGGCCCCCTTGCCGCCCTTGCGGTGGGGTTCTTCCTACTTGTCTTCATCTTCGGGGCCATCGAGGCCGTCGCGCTCGGGTACGACGGCTCGCCGCACGGTGTGGCCGTCTCCTACCTTGGGGCGCCGTTGGGGTCGCTCATCTTTCTTGCCATGATGTACCTGGGCAAAAAGCGCGACTATACGACCGTGATGAAGGCAATCTTCCTCGTGTTGCTTGTCGTCTTCTGGATTCCCGTGTTCGATGTTGTCGTCCTGGTCCTGAGCACGTGCTTTCATCTCGGGCTTTTGCTGATGGGGTCGCTGCTCGTCGACGAGTGCGCGGTGCGGTGCCGCAGGCTCATGGCGTTTGCTGCGGTTTGCCTCGGGGCCATGAGGCTGCTTTACTTGGCGGGCCTTTATTGCCCCGGTCGTTTCGGGGTGCCGTCGTACAGCTACTACGTCTCTAGCTCGCTGCTCATGTTCCTCGTGTATGCGGCATTCATCGTCTCGGTGTGGTACGAGCATATACGGCGTACGAGCTCTGCCGCCGCATCGAATGACTTATCAGGCGTTGACGTAGATGAGGGGGACGCGCCTTGCACCGCCGCCGAATCCCAAGCTTGTCAGTTTGTCGCAGAACCCGTGGCGCTCGACGGCGCCCTGGCGAGTCTTGCTTGCTTCTATGGTCTTACCAAGCGTGAGACTGAGATTCTCGGGTTGTATGCGAGGGGTCGTGACATCAACTTCGTTTGCCAGGCGCTCGATTTGTCACGCAACACTGTCAAGGGTCACGCGAAGAACCTTTACGTGAAGATGGGCGTTCATTCAAAGCAGGAGCTTATTGACTGCGTTGAAACCGAGCTCAAACGAGCCGGAAGCGCGTCGGTTTAAACTGCGGAGCCCGTCTCATGGTCGAAGTATGGTTGGGGCCAGGACGTTTGTGAGACTTTTACTACTTTGAAATCCGATTGGCTGCCATTGGGCTGGGATCTCGGGAGACGGTTTACGGTTGTGCACTATTTCGACGAGATGTTTCTGCAAAAAGAGGTGCTTCAGTTTCCCACGTTGTTCTTCAACTCACTCCCGTTCGGCTCCATTTGTCTTCTATAGAAGACAAAAACACACCAAATCTGTCTTCTATAGTCGACAAAACTAGTGCTAATCTGTCGACTATAGAAGACAAATACTCTTAAAGGGGGTCGCAATGAACCATGACGTGCTGAAGGCGGTTATGTTCGACCAGCATGAGGTCATACGTAACGCTCGAATCGTCCCGCGTCGCTACACCCTCGATCCCCAGGCAAACTACGTCGTGACGGGCCTGAGGCGCGCGGGCAAATCGACCCTGCTGTATAAGGTTGCCCATGATCTTGTAGCATCGGGCGTTGCATGGGAGCGCATCGTCTATATCAACTTCGAGGATGAGCGGCTCTCGGAATTCTGCGCCCAGGATTTCAACGACATCTTGCTCGTGCAGAAGGAGCTGTCCAGCGACGGGGGCTTCTTCTTCCTTGATGAGGTTCAAAATATTGATGGTTGGGAGAAGTTCGCCCGTCGCCTGACAGACTCCGGCAAGCGTGCGTTTATCACGGGAAGCAACGCGGCCATGCTGAGCCATGAGATTGCCACGACGCTGGGTGGCCGCTACTTCATCCAGCATGTAAGTCCTTACCGGTTCGACGAGTATCTCGATGCGGTTGGCCAAGCCCATGATGCGCGCTCCCTTTACACAACATCCGAGGTCGGGGCCATCATGGGGCATTTCGACCGCTTCTATCGCTATGGCGGTTTCCCGGAATCCCTGAGGTATGCTTCGCCTCGAGAGTACGTCGAGAGTGTCTATCAGAAGGTCCTGCTGGGCGACATCGCCGCGCGCAGGGGCGTTCGCAATGTCCAGGCGCTGCGGATACTCATGAAGAAGATTGCAGAGACGGTGCGCGGCGAGGTTTCTTTCACTGCGCTTTACGGCATGCTCAAGGCGCTGGGCATGTCGGTGTCGAAGGACTCGGTCATCGACTACGTGACATATGCGAAGGAAGCCTATCTGATTTTCGATGTCCGTAATGCAGTGGCAAAATTTGTCGAGCGCGAGGGGAGCCCCGAGTACTACTTCTCGGACAACGGGCTGCTGAACCTGTTCCTGCGCGACAAGGATACAGCCCTGCTTGAGAACGAAATCGCAGTTGCGCTGCACGACAAGTTCACTGATGGGCTGTTTTATCTCAAGTCTCCCAAGAATGACATCGACATCGACTTTTATGTCCCCGACAAGGGCCTTGCAGTGCAGGTGGCATACTCAATTGAGGGGCAGGCCCGTGCCCGCGAGATCGACAGTCTCGTCAAGCTTGCGGCAGTGCAGGATGACATGCACCGCTTTGTGATTGTGACCAAGCAGGAGTCAGAGGTGATCGAGGCGGGCAGCATAACCATCGAGGTCATCCCAGCATGGAAGTTCCTTCTGCAAGACCCTTCGTTGATGGGGGAGTAAGCAAGTCGCCGAGGTGCGGACTCGTTCGGTAGCCAAGCTGGCGTAGTCGGGGGCATGGAAACCCCCGTTTGATGGTCGAAGCGTGGTTGGGAATCCGGCCATTTTGGCAGCAAAACGAGTTTCGGTGCAGTTTTCTCGGGTCCACTGGCAGCCAAACGCGTTTCGGTGCAGTGATTTTGATTCGGCCATGTGCTGTAGACATTGATTTGGGTGTTTTAAACCTCAGGTGGGGTCTAAATCCTCGCTTTGACCCGGAATTTGAGGTGTTTGACGGTGTGCAGAGGGTGTTCAGGGGTGGTTGGCGGTGATTTCATTACTCCGAAACCCGTTTGGCTGCCAACGAGGTGATTATTACTGCACCGAAACCCGTTTGGCTGCCAACGGGTCATCCGAGACTGCACCGAAACGCGTTTGGCTGCCAACGGGTCGTCCGACACTGCACCGAAACCCGTTTAGCTGCCAAAGGTGGTTGATTGCCCGTTTCGAAAAGCGTTTGGCTACCGATTGCACCCTGGCCGCGGACCGGCTCTTGGATATCAATGGGGCGGAGTTGGGCTTGCTGTGCTCGTGCTGGCGCATCCCAGCCTTGCCCTCGTGCTTCACTTTGCTTTAAGCGCTCTTCAACCACACATTCATCTTCAATGGGTATGATTGCGTCGGTAGGAGCGGATTGATCTTTCGGGAAAGGACGTGCATGGGTCCCGTCAACTTTATTTGCAACATCATTTGGTTTGTGCTCGCGGGTGTGTGGCTGGCGCTGGGATGGGCGCTCTTCGGGGTGCTCTGGTGCATCAGCATCGTGGGCATTCCCGTGGGCATGCAGTGCTTCAAGGTTGCGCGCCTGGCGCTTATGCCGTTCGGCAGCGAGGTGGTCAATTCGGGCGGTGCGGTATCGTTCCTGGTAAACGTCCTGTGGTTCTTCATCGGCGGCTGGGAGCTGTGCCTGCTCGGTCTGGTGACGGGCGCCCTGTGCTGCATCACGATTGTGGGCATTCCGGCTGGCCTGCAAAGCTTCAAGTTCGCCAAGCTCGCCCTCATGCCGTTCGGCAGCCGTGTGGCTTAGAAGCTCCTTGCGCTGACACTTTTCCTCTCCACCAAAAAGCCCCGCCCACCTGCTTGCGCGTTACAGCAGGTGGGCGGGGCAATTTTGCGCGCTAGCTTATCGAGCGACAGGCGTCCCAGCGTTCCCTTACGCGCTCGCCTTGTCGCTGGGGAGCTCGCCTTCGGGCCACTCGAGGGGCAGGTGCTCCTTGGGGTCCTCCTCGTTGTTGGGCAGCACGGCGTTGAGGATGATGCCCACGAGCGAGCCGACGGCCAGGCCCGACAGCGAGATGGTGACGCCGCCCACCACGAAGGCGATGGAGCCGGCGGCGCTGGTGGCGATGCCCAGGCTCAGCACCAGGATAAGGGCCGCGACCAGGACGTTGCGGGTCTTGGAGAAGTCCACCTGGCTCTCAACGAGGTTGCGCACGCCCACGGCCGAGATCATGCCGTACAGCACGAGGCTCACGCCGCCCACCACGGAGGCAGGCATGGCGCCGATGAGCGCGGCGAACTTGGGGCTGAAGCTGAACACGATGGCGAAGCAGGCGGCCAGGCGCACGACGCGGGGGTCGTACACCTTGGTGAGCGCGAGCACGCCGGTGTTCTCGCCGTAGGTGGTGTTGGCCGGCGCGCCAAAGAGCGACGCCAGGATGGTGGCCAGGCCGTCGCCCAGCAGGGTGCGGTGCAGGCCGGGGTTGGCGATGTAGTTGCGGTTGCAGGTGGAGCTGATGGCCGAGATGTCGCCGATGTGCTCGATCATCGTGGCGAAAGCCAGCGGCATGATCGTGATGATGGCGGTGATGGCCAGGCCGGAGTCAAAGCCCTCGCCGAAGATGGAGAACACCGTGTTGTCCCACACCACGGGCAGGCCGATCCACGCGGCCTCCTGCACGCTCGTGAAGTCGCACTCGCCGATAGCGGCGGCGAACACGTAGCTCACGATGACACCCAGGAGAATGGGGATGATCTTGACCATGCCCTTGCCCCAGATGTTGGCGATGAAGATGACGGCCACGGCCACAACGGCGACCAGCCAGTTGGTGGAGGCGTTGTTGATGGCCGAAGACGACAGCGTGAGGCCGATGGCGATCACGATGGGGCCCGTGACCAGCGGCGGGAAGAACTTCATGACGCGCTTGGAGCCGAACACCTTAAAGAGGGCGGCCAGGATGGGGTAGAGCAGGCCCGCGAACGCCACGCCCAGGCAGGCGTAGGGCAGCAGGTTGGCCTCACCGTTGGGCGCGATGGCCGCGTAGCCGGCGATGAAGGCGAAGGAGGAGCCCAGGAAGGCCGGCACCTTGCCTTGCGACAGGAAGTGGAACAGCAGCGTGCCGAGACCGGCGAACAGCAGCGTGGCGCTTACCGACAGGCCCGTGAGGATCGGCACGAGAATCGTGGCGCCGAACATCGCGAACATGTGCTGGAAGCCGAACACGAGCATCTTGGGCGTGCCGAGCTTTCGGGCGTCGTAAACAGCTTCGGGGCTGTCATGTCCGCCCATCGTCGGTACGGCGTCGTCCTTTGCCATAAAACGATCCTTTCCCTGAGGGTTAAGTGCAAACTGCTCAAGTATAATAGCAAGTTGGCATGTTGAAGCGCAGGGTTTTGCAGGCATTTGGAAAGGATGTACCTATGAGCGAAGTGCACGTGCTCGACCACCCGCTGATTCAGGACAAGCTCACGAGGATGCGCCGCAAGGAAACCAACTCCCGCGACTTCCGCACCCTGCTCAAGGAGATCTCGATGCTCATGGCGTTCGAGGTCACGCGCAATTTCGAGACCAAGCTCGTCGAGGTGGAGACCCCCATCTGCACGAGCAAGTTTCCCGTGCTTGAGGAAGACTTCATCACAATCGTCCCCATCATCCGCGCCGGTATCGGCCTGGTCGACGGCATGCTGGAGCTCCTGCCCACCGCCCATGTGGGCTTCATCGGCATGGAGCGCGACGAGGAGACCCACATCCCCCGCGAGTACTACTGCAAGATGCCCCCGCACGTGGACCAGTCGCTCGTCATCATCGTGGACCCGATGCTGGCCACCGGCGGCTCCACCAACGACGCCATCGACGCGCTCAAGGCCCGCGGCTGCAAGAACATCCGCTCGATGAACCTCGTGGCCGCCCCCGAGGGCATCGCCGCCGTGCAGGCCAAGCACCCCGACGTGGACATCTATGTGGCCGCCGTTGACGAGTGCCTCAACGGCAAGGCCTACATCGTGCCCGGCCTGGGCGACGCCGGCGATCGCATCTACGGCACGGTCATCGGCTAAGGCGAGCGGGCACAAATAATCGCGCAACAAAGAAGGCCCTGGTCCCACCCCGAGAATCCTCTCGGTACGTGGGACCAGGGCCTTCCGCTGTCTGGTCGTTTGGTCGCGTGTTGGCCGGGCGCTTGGCGGGTTGCGCGCTCGGTCGCAGGTCGTCGGCCTTTCGTGCGGCCCGCCGTGTTCGCATCCGTCGTGCGCTTGGTGCCCCGCCCGCGCCCGCCCGTGCCCCAGCGCGCCCGCTACGCCACGCGCTTCAGCTTGCCGGTGGCACCGGCGGAGGCGTCCACGCGGGGGAGCGTGCCGGTCACGTCGCCGCGCTTGCGGCCGCCGTCCTTGCGCTTTTTGCGCTCGGCCACCAGACCCATCACCTGCACGGTGATCAGCGGGGTCATGGCCACGAGCGCCACCACGCCAAAGGCGTCCATCAGCACGTTGCCACCCACGGCCGTGCATGCGCCCATGGCGAAGGGCAGCAGGAACGTCGCCGTCATGGGGCCGGAGGCCACTCCGCCAGAGTCGAACGCGATGGAGGTGAAGATGGCCGGCGTGCGGAAGCTGAAGAGGATGGCTGCCAGGTAGCCCGGCACGAGCACCGTCATCACGGGGATGTGGAAGCACACGCGCAGCATCGCAAGGCCGCTCGCCACGGCCACGCCGATGGCCAGGCACCTGCCCATGGAGGTGTGGCGCACGGCGCCGTCGGTCACGTCTTCCACCTGCTTGTTGAGCACGTGCACCGCAGGTTCGGCGGCCACGATGAAGTAGCCCACGAGCGCGGCCACGCCCACGAGCACCCACCAGGGGCACTCGCCGGCCAGGACTTCGCCCAGGTAGTGGCCGGCAGGCATGAAGCCGACGTTGGCGCCCAGGAGGAACAGCACCAGGCCTACGTAGGTGATCACGACGCCACGCAGCACGCCACGCAGCTCGGCCTTGTCCATGCGCAGCGATACAACCTGCGCCACAAAGAAAATCGCCATGATGGGCAGAAGACCCAGCGCGACTTCCTTGAGGTAGAGGGGCAGGTCGACCATGAAGAGCTCGAAGGCCTCCTGAGAGGTCTGGATCTCGGGGATGGCGAAGGGGACATACGCCAGGTCGGAGGTGTCAAAGAGCAGTCCCAGCACCATGACCGCGAGGATCGGGCCTACACTGCAGATGGCCACCACGCCGAATGCGTCCTCGTCCTTACCGGTGAGCGCTGCCAGGCCCGCGCCCATCGCGATGATGAACGGCACGGTGATGGGGCCGGTGGTGACGCCGCCCGAGTCGAACGCCACGGCGAGGAACTCTGCCGGCACGAAGCATGCCAGCAAGAACACCAAGCCGTAGAGTCCCACGATGAAGTAGCGCAGCGCGATGCCGAACTTCATGCGCAGGAAGGCCACCATGAGGAACACGCCCACGCCGACGGCCACCGTGATGATGAGCGTCATGTCGGGCACGGCGGGCACTTGGCGGGCGAGCACCTGCAGGTCGGGCTCGGCCACGGTTACCGCGATGCCGATGGCAAGGCACACGCCCATAATGAGGAACGTCTTGTTCGACTGGGAGAGCTTCTGTCCGATGGCTTGGCCGATGGGCATCATGGCGACGTCAGCGCCGAGGGTAAAGAGACCTGTGCCTGCTATGAGGAGCGCCGCACCCAGGATGAAGAGGAGCAACGTGCCGATGGGCATGGGTGCGATTGTGAATGACAAGATAAGTACGATTGCCGTGATAGGCAGGACGGCTGCGAGTGATTCGCGTAGCTTGGATTTGAATGCGTGTCTCAATAGGCTCACCGCTTTCTTGGGCTCGGAAGGAAACGCTCGCGGGTCGCAAAGCGCGGTTTTACCGGTGATACCCAATTGTGTCAGCTTTATGCAGACAGGGTGAAGAAAAACAAAAAAGCCCGAGCGCATTCCGGAGAGGGGATGCACTCGGGCTTCGAGAGAGACGTGCTAAAACGGTAGACGGCCATGTGCCAGGCGCTCGGCGGTTTCGCACTGCAAGCGAGCCGCCCGCACCAGCCACCCGCTCGCGCTCGCTACTTCGTCGCCTTCGCCTCGCCGGCGCCGGCCTCCTTCTTTACGCCGCCGCGCTTCTTCGCCCAGTCCATGAGGGCGTCCTTCTTCCAGATGCCCAGCAGCGCGAACACGATGACTACCGCGAAGATGCCGATGATGAGAGGCCAGTTGGCGTTGGATACCGAGGAGCCGATGAGCGTGGAGGCAATCATGCCCGGCAGGCGGCCCACGGTGGAGAGCACGAGGAAGTTGGTCATGCTGATGGGCGTGAGCGGCACGATGTAGGTGAGCAGGTCCTTGGGCAGGCCCGGGATGAGGAACAGGATGAACACAAGCGTCTCGAGCTTGGAGGAGTCCTGCAGGAAGTCGTACTTGCTGAGCTGTTCCTCGCCGAAGAACTTGGCCACAAAGTCGCGGCCCAGGCGGCGGATGAGGGCGAAGATGACAGCCGAGGCCAGCACGCAGCCCGTAAGGCACAGCGCCAGGCCGCCCCACGTGCCATACATCACGCCTGCCATGACCTGCACGAACTCGCCGGGGATGAACGCGATGACGATCTGCAGTATCTGGATGAGCAGCATGATGCCCACGCCCAGGATGCCCAGACTGTTGACCCATTCCTCAAACTGCGCCTGCGTAACGGGGTCGCTCAGCATGTCGATGACAGGGGAGCACAGCTTGGCGATGAGCCACACAACGCCGATGAGCGCGATGAAGACCACGGCGAAAAGGGCGATCTTGCCCTGTTTGGACATCTTGGAGAAATCAGGCATCTTCATGCGACGTGCGGCCTCTCATTTGCGGCGAATCGTTCGGGTCATTCTATAGCAACATGGGTGCCTTATACCCAGCGGCTAAGCGTTCTTCGGGGTCAAAAGCCCGATGACCAACAAAATGAGGGCCACGGGCACAAGAATGGGCAGCAAGTAGCCCACATGGAAGAAGAAGGCAAACATGAGCGCGATGGGCATGAGCAACACGCCCACGAGCTTGCAGATGCCCTTGGCGATGCCTCCGATCATGCCGAACGTGAACGTGATGACGCCCGCGCCGATGGCGAGCGCGATGCCCCCGAGGCAGAAAAGCATGCAGACGAACATGGCGGTGATCATGGCGACCTCTCCTTTGCTGGTGGCGATGCCGCTTGGGCGCACGCATGGCGCGTGGCATCGCCTTTGGTGTACGCATCCAGGTATACCCAAGCAAGATGAATCTCGGGTGTACCGCAGATTACATTTGTGAAAGCCGGGCGAGTTTGTTGCAAATGCCGTGCGTTTCCACGGGGCCATCGGCGGTCTGCGCGAGCCGGCGCACAGCCCAAAGCCCGCGCCTTTCTGCTTGGGGTATCAAAAAGTTAAGGAAACGCTGAAGTATTGCCAATCCGGCCCCGTGGGGGCCGGATTTGAGTTTTTT